>NZ_JBGTHY010000225.1:0-8549 GCF_041745955.1 Pricia sp. | reverse complement strand
TTGTAACCGATTTCCGTAAACCCAAGTTTTTGCAGTTCGGTATAAAAGAAAGCAAGCGATTCTTCCTTCACATAGGGAATCAAAATGTTTTGTCGTAAGGACAAACGGATTTCCCCAGCGGCATAGTTGCCGACCAGATCGGCCAGTAAACGTGCCTTGTCCGTATAAAAATCGCCCAATAAAACCTTGATGCCGATGGCCACATAACCTTCCTGTTTTTGGGAAACGAGGTTGGTGGATTTCCATTTTTCAAAAGTCTCCGTATCGGAAATGCTGGTTTTGGGAGCTTCCGTCTCTGCTATTTTTACCTTTGGATAAGCATCCGCGTCAATGGGAAACGTATGGTAAGGTATGGCCTTTTGTTCTTCCTCCAACAATTCCTTAAAGCCGTCGAGGCCGATATCCTTCACTAAAAATTTCATCCGTGCCTTGGCCCTGCTCTTGCGTTCGCCGTAGCGGTCGAAAACGCGGATAACGCCGTCCATCAGGGGAATTATTTTATCCGAAGTAAGGAATTCGAAAAGCACATCGGCATGTCGGGGCTGGGAACCCAATCCGCCACCTAACATGACTTTAAATCCTCTTACATTGTCTTTTATCTTGGCAATAAATCCTAGATCATGCATATAGGATAATCCCGTATCGGCATCACTGGCAGAAAAGGATACCTTAAACTTTCGGCCCATTTCTTGGCTGATGGGGTTCCTTAAAAAATAGTTGAAAAGGGCATCCGCATAGGGGGAAACGTCGAAAGGTTCGTCTTTATCTATACCTGCGGTTTCGCTGGCGGTGACGTTCCGTACCGTGTTTCCACAAGCCTCGCGAAGGGTGACATCGTCTTTTTCCAACTGCGCCCAAAGTTCAGGCGTGCGGTCGAGGTCGACAAAATGGATCTGTATGTCCTGCCGCGTAGTTATGTGGAGGCGTCCCCGGGAGTATTCATCGGAAACATCGGAAATTCGATGCAACTGCTTGGACGATACTTTGCCATAGGGTAATTTAATACGGATCATCTGCACGCCTTCCTGACGCTGGCCGTAGACGCCACGCGCCAATCGGAGGCTCCGGAATTTTTCCTCGTCCAGTTTGCCTTCCTTGAACTCGTGGATTTTTCTATCCAGTTCGAGGATGTCCTTTTCGACTATCGGGTTTTCTATTTCTGTTCGGAAACTTTGCATTTTATTAGATTCTAGATATTGGATTAATGGATGAACCCTGCGCCTACGGTATTATTGGACTGCGTATCGATCAAAATAAACGAACCGTTGGTACGATGTTTCTTGAACTGATCATAAAATATCGGTTTGTTCAACTTAAAGGTGACCTCTGCGATATCGTTCATACCCAGACTATCGGCCTTTTCATCGATTCCGGAATAATCGGGATGTATTTTATGGTTGATGGTATTGACCTTGGCCAAGACTTTATTAACGCCGTGCTGCACTACATATTTCTTTCCGGGGATAAGATTTTCAGAATCCATCCAGGATATCGTTGCCGTGAACTGCTTATCGATGGTAGGCAGATCGTTCGCCTTGACCAACATATCGCCGCGGCTCAGGTTGATTTCGTCTTCCAAGGTTATCGTTACCGATGAACGCCTAGAAGCGGTCTGGTATTTTTTATCGTGGAAATAAATTTCCTTTATTTTGGAACGTGTTTGGGATGGAAGCGCCACGACTTCATCACCGACACTCAGCTCACCACCGTACACTTTTCCAGCAAAACCCCTAAAATCATGATACTTATCCGTTTTCGGACGGATAACGTATTGCACCGGAAAACGTGGAGTTCCCACATTGGAAACCGCTGCAAGATCTAGACCTTCTAAGTGTTCTAACAAAGTTTCGCCTTTGTACCAAGTCATATTTTTAGATCGATTGACCACATTATCCCCTTTAAGGGCACTGACGGGTATAAAGGTGATTTTTTGATCTTCATATTCGCGTTTGGCCATCAATTGCTCAAAATCGGCTTTTATCTCATTGTATCTCCCTTCGAAAAAATCGACGAGATCCATTTTATTGATAGCTACGATAACCTCTTTGACCCGAAGCAGGTTATTGATAAAAAAATGCCGGTTGGTCTGCTCAATCACCCCTTTTCGGGCATCGATCAAAATGATGGCGGCCTGCGAGGTAGATGCTCCCGTTACCATGTTACGGGTATACTCGACATGACCGGGGGTATCGGCGATGATGTAGCTTTTTTTCTTAGTGGAAAAATAGATATGGGCCACATCGATGGTGATGCCCTGCTCGCGCTCGGCTACAAGTCCGTCGGTAGCCAAGGAGAAATCCAAATAATCATATCCGTTTTTCTTACTTCTTTTTTCGATGGCCTCCAGTTTATCGGTGGTCAAGGATTTTGTGTCGTAGAGCAGCCTACCTATCAAGGTACTCTTGCCGTCGTCTACACTGCCTGCCGTTGCTATTTTTAAAACTTCCATTTTTCAAGTGGTTCGTAATTAGTAGCTAGTAATTAGTATTTGTATCGTACTGCCGCTACCAACTGTTTACTGATTTATTGAATCAGTGGTTATTCAATGTTCACTAATTCCTATTTACCCTTAACTGCTCACTTTTCACCTATTACTTTTCACCTCTAACTTCTCACTTCACTCCTCACTTCCAACTAAAAATACCCTTGCTGCTTCCTTTTTTCCATGGCCGATTCCGAGCGTTTGTCGTCGATTCGGGCGCCGCGTTCGGAGATGGTGGAATCCCGGATTTCGGCGACGACGGATTCGATATCGGAGGCTTCCGAAAATACGGCGGCCGTACAGCTCATATCGCCGACTGTACGGAATCGAACCATACGTTCCAAAACTTCTTCATCATCCTCCTGAAAAACATAATCGGAATGCGACCAAATCAATCCGTCACGCATAAACACCTTTCGCTTGTGGGCAAAATATATGGATGGGATTTCAATTTCTTCTTCCTTGATATAGGACCAAACGTCAAGTTCCGTCCAGTTTGAAATCGGAAAAATACGAACGTTTTGTCCCAATTCGATCTGGCCGTTCAGCATATCGAAGAGTTCGGGGCGCTGGTTGCGCTCGTCCCATTGGCCAAAATCATCGCGTACCGAAAAAATACGTTCCTTGGCTCGGGCCTTTTCCTCATCACGTCTTGCACCACCGATACAGGCGTCGAACTTGAATTCCTCGATGGCATCCAATAACGTGGTGGTCTGTAAGGAATTCCTGCTGGAATACCTTCCGGATTCTTCCTTGACCTTCCCTTGATCAATGGAATCCTGAACGTTTCTAACGATCAGCTCCAATCCTAATTCCTCGACCAGCCTGTCCCGAAACTCGATAGTTTCCGGAAAATTGTGTCCCGTATCGATATGCATCAACGGAAAGGGAATCTTGGCCGGCCAAAAGGCCTTTTGTGCCAAACGCACCAGTGTAATCGAGTCCTTTCCACCGGAAAATAAAAGCACCGGCTTCTCAAACTGCGCCGCCACCTCGCGAAAAATATAGATGGCCTCGTTCTCCAGGGCGTTGATATGGGAAGTATCTTTCATAGAAAAAGTTCAAGTTCAAGTATCACGTTCAAGCGCAAAAAAGTGTATTGGTTTAGGAGTCTAGTTTTCGTCTATTCTCCTTTTCTATTTTCTTTCACGTATGCAACCCACATTCCCGGTTCTCCAAAACCTTCGTCGGATCGAAATAGTTGAGTTCGTTAGGCAGATTATATTGTTTCAAATAGGCATTCAATTGGGTATCGCTCCAATAGTAAAAAGGACTCACCTTTAACACACCATCCTTACTTAGACTTAAAATATCCAAGGAATCACGTAACGCGGTCTGCCCTTTTCTCAGATTGGTAAACCAAACATCCGGTTTGTGCGCCGCCATCGCCCTTCGAAAAGGCTCCAGTTTTACCTGCTCGGTAAATTCGGCATGCTTCGGGTCGTCGATTTGGGGAATTCCCATCACGCTATCCCGCTGTGCCGTGGTCTGCCGGGGCACGTACAGGTCGATGTTCAGCTTCAACCTTTTAATAAGAGCCTCAGCATGTTTATATGTATTGGGCGTATTGTACCCCGTATCGCACCAGATGACCGGAACATCGGCTTTAACATCAGAAACAGCGTTCAAAATAGCCACCTCATACGGACGGAAATTCGTGGTCACCACAGGAGCAGTAGCGTGCTTTATCGCCCACGAAATAATTTCTTCCGGAGGAATACCTTTGAACTGTCCGTTCAGTCTTTTGATCGATTCTTGAGAAAATCCCATAGTGTAAAATTTTATCTGCCCCATCCGATATTGTTCCAGATGCGTTCGTGAAAAAAGTACAGGAACATTTTGGTCACAAAATCGATGGAAGCTATTGATGCTGCGATAGCTGCCTCGCCGGTCAGCAAATACGAAATAAAAAGCGTATCTAAAGTACCTATCACCCGCCAGCTTATCGCTTTGGCGATACTGCGAACGGGCTGCTCGGATTTTTGGTGCTCGGCAAATTTTTTCTTGGATGCGCCCTTATCTAAAATCAGTTGGTCTACGATCATCTGTTCACAAATCTAATTACCCCATCAACTTAATAGAGTAAACAAAAATAGGGCGAAAATATTGTGCAGCCCAAAAAATTATTATAAAAATTGCTAACTGCCCCATAGATTTAGTAGATTGATAGAATTAGGGGACATTATTTATTAATTTTTCATCGTATTCAAGGATTTTTGAAGGGATGATTATGTGGGATAGGGCATATTTTCCGCGATTTTTACGGATTAGAGGAATTTTGCTGATATGGTTATCAGCATATAAGAGGACAATCAATCCCTGGAATAGAGGAAGGAAGGAAGGAAGGAAGGATGGATGGATGGAACGGGGAATGACAAAAGACTAAATAATTAAATCAGCCAAGGTATTATTACGATACACATCCAAATTTGCATCCCTGACCTTGAGCATCAGTTTGTTCACGGAACAAACAGCCTCATTGGGACAGTCGTCACATTTTTCGTAAAAGTTGAGGCTCACGCAAGGCACCATGGCAATCGGGCCTTCGAGGATGCGCATGACATCGGTCATCAATATCTCCTTGGGTTCTTTAATGAGATAATATCCCCCACCTTTTCCCTTTTTAGAACCCAAAAATCCGGATTTACGGAGGGAAAGCAGAATACTTTCCAAAAATTTCTGGGAGATATTTTCATTTTCCGCGATTTCAGCGATCTGCACCGGAGTGTTTTCCTTTTGGGAGGCTAGATAAGTAAGGGCTTTTAGGCCGTATTTTGTCTTTTTGGAGAGCATGTCGCTAAGATAGGGAAAAAGAGTTATCTGTAGACAGTGTCGGTGGGCAGTTGCTCATTGGCAAATCTATATGGGAATTTTGAAAATCGATGTGGTTCTATAGGAAAGGGTTCAGTACCCGAAATTTATCTTACGATTTGGTAACGTAAAAGGTGAACTACCGGAACTACTTAAAAGAACGACGAATGGAACTGGAACCGATATGTTTACTTTGCAATCGGGTCGTTCCGTAAAACGGCCGTTTTATAGGACTACCTTTCTTTATTAAAATGCTTAAATTCGTAATACCAAAATAGAAATATGCGTACCGGTACGCATATAATGTTGTTGTCAAACAATTCCTAAAATATCCTCCTGACATCGAAAAAATCACATTTAGTTTTGAAATTGTTATCCGATTAGCTAACTTTGTCTATCATTTAACCTATTTCAAGATTGAGCGGATTCAAAAGAAAGATCGGATTTTACAAAAACTATTTCAAGGATTTTTACGACAAGCAACCGGTTAAGGTCAGAAAAAAAGTCGATTGGACACTTTTGCTGATACAGACGACCCAGTTCGTATCAGAAAATCATTTCAAACACCTCACGAACACCGACGGGCTTTGGGAAATAAGGGTTTCGGCGGGCAACGGAATCTATCGGATTTTCTGCTTTTTCGATAAGGGCAACCTAGTAGTTCTATTGAGCGGATTTCAAAAAAAGACACAGAAAACACCGAAAAAAGAAATAAAGAAAGCAGAAAAACTAAAAAAGGAGTATTATGAAAACAGATAAAAGAATTACATCCTTCGACGACCATTTGGACGAACAGTACGGGAAAAAAGGGACTTTGAACCGACAAAAATTCGAGGAGGACTTTGAGACATTTAGAATAGGAGTACTTATCCAAGAGGCCCGGAAAAAACAACAATTGACCCAACAGCAACTCGCAGAAAAAGTCGGGACTACTAAAAGCTATATCTCCCGTATTGAAAACAATGCAAGTGATATTCGATTGTCAACATTGATGCGAATCATAAGAGAAGGACTTGGTGGACATCTAAAACTGTCGCTGGACATTTAGCGGCGGGGGCGAACTAATGGTAACAATGTATCCTATGAAAAGCCCTATTCCAGTTCTCTAAAGTTAATCAATATTTTCTTTTTTGCTTTAAACCACCTTTTTTTCTTTTTAAATAACTAGCTCCGCATCCTATGTGTGATCGATCCGAAAATGGGAACGTCACCGGCATCCGTATGATTATAAGTTATTCAACTTTCGCAAGTAACATAACACGTTGAAAATGAGAGAAAAAGCAGCATATTTTGTTTGTTAAGTCACTGGCTTTCAGTAACTTTAAGTCGCTAAACAAAAAACAAACGATATGCTGCGACATAAAGATAATACAATACTTTCGGAGATAAACGGCTTTTTTACCACAAACGAAAAAGCGATGCACACAATTTTTAAGATCATAGGTTCATTGACATTATCAGGGAAACATGTATTTGGGCAGGGACGCGGTCAACGTCCGCTATCGGGGCCATGACAAACTGGTCCTGCTGTTACTGTTCCCTTTGTTCGGGATAAAGGATTCGTACCATTACGGGAGATCGTCCCTTTACGGCATCCTTTCCTGTGGCAGGGACGTGTTCTACCGTCTCCTGAACAACGGGGGCATCGACTGGCGCTCCCTGAACTATGGCATCGCCGGTAAACTGATCAAGGGGACGGGCGACAGGTCGCAGGCCCCGGCGGGGGGAGGCGCGCCGCGCTGCCTGATAGTCGACGACACCGACCTGCCCAAGACGGGCCGGTCCATCGAGCTGATCGGCAGGATATATTCCCACGTGTCCCATAGCAGCCTGCTGGCTTTCAAGGGGCTGTTCATGGCATACCACGACGGCAAGAGCCTTTTCGCGCTGGACTTCTCGCTGCACGGGGAAAAGGGCAAGAACGGGAAACGGCCCTACGGGCTTACCGTCGCCCAGGGGAAAAAGAGGTTCTCCAAGGAAAGGGCGGCGGACGGCCATGGCGCAAAGCGCCACCGGGAATATTTCTCCACCAAGATCGGGAACATGATCGCGATGCTGCGCACGGCCATCGCCCGGGGCGTACGGTTCGACTACCTGCTGGTCGACAGTTGGTTCACCTGTCACGAACTGGCAAGGTTCGTCAAGGCCCGCAGGATCGGCTGCCATTTGCTGGGGATGATCAAGATGGGCACGACCAAGTACGGGTACGGGGAAAAGTCCCTCTCCGCCAAACAGTTGGTAAACCTTTTGAGGAAGTCCAAGAAGACCCGGCGTTCCAGGGCGACCGGGCTCTATTACGGCGGGGCCGTCGTGGACTTCAAGGGCATCGAGGTGAGGATATTCTTTTCCAAGACCTCGAAAAGGGGAAAATGGCACGGCCTGCTGACCACGGACACGGACCTGACCTTCGAAAGGGCCTACAGGATATATTCCACCCGTTGGGCCATCGAGGTCACCGCGTGTAGTTGTTCAAGGTGCTCTCGGCCTTGCCGTTGATCGAAAAACTCTTTCTTAATTTCCCGCAAAGGTTTTCAAAGCCCGGAACTTCTGCGATAGCGGTCGCTACTATTGTTTTACTTTTTTTTGTACATAACGGTAAATTTTAAGTGTATCATAAATATAGGAAATGTTGTACTTTGCTCTGGAAAGGCTTCCGACCGGTAGGGAGGATTCGTTCAACAACGGCTTCATCGACCCAGTATCCTGGAGGATTGATAGCGGATTTGAACTCGGTCGGATTTGATTGGATCAATAATTATTGGTGCAACCTGATGAACGAAAAAGGAATGAACGGCCAGATAAATCCGGCAAGACAATTCGCTATTTCCGCAATGATTATCCTCTGCATTAGTCTAATGCTATTCTTTATACAATTTGCCAGAAAATTTGCGACCAATCGAATTTGGAGAATTACGATTCAAACCTTTGGAACGGTAACTATGATTTTAGCAGCCCTAATTTTTACAGAATACCACGATTTGATGACTCTTCTTTCCAGTATATTCGGAGTGGTCGTTTTAACCGGCATTATCCTGGAGATTTATAAAAGCAAAATGAAACTATTTAAATTGACCGGAAAAGTGTGCATTATTTTGTTGGCCCTGAACAATTACATCTATTACAGCGGTCAAATGATCGAATATTTACCGTTCATCCAAAAAATAACATTTGCATTAGGGCTCATTTGGGTCATCGGACTTAATTACCAATTGACCGGAAAAAACGTGGTACAACACTGTAAAAATTAGGGCGATTA
>NZ_JBGTHY010000224.1:0-24531 GCF_041745955.1 Pricia sp. | reverse complement strand
TCGCCATCCATGGCGTCCCAAAACGATTTTGGGTCCGCGGAATGTATCAGTACGGGAACGCCCAGTTCCCCACATTTGGCCCAAATGGCATCCAAACGTTCGTCATCGACCGCCAATCGGTTGCCGTCACTATCCATATTCCGAAGGCCTAAAGTTTTATAAACTTTAAGGCCCTTGGCCCCATTTTTAATATCGGCTTGGAGTTGATTTACCGCCTTTTCTGTCCATCCTTTCGTGCCGACACCCTCGAAATCCACATTGGCAAACACCACGAACCGGTTGGGATAGACACTATTGATATTATCGATTTGTTCCTGAAGACCTGCACCCGACCCTCCGCTTAAATTGACCATCACCGCCTCGTTCATGGTGTCCATATCAGTGATCAGACTTTTCAAGCTTTCCAGGGACATGTCGCGTTGATGGCTATGGACATCGATAAAAGGGAATTTGGACTTTGATACTTTATGCCCGGGCACTACCAAAGTTGATTTGGGATTGTATTCCTCAAAGCCCATTTCCTGTGCGGGCAGTTCGGCTGAATAGAGCAATAGAAAAGCTATAGAAAAACGCAACAATATTATTTTCATCTATTTATAACACTTTAATGACCAATTTGGTTTAATTCTAAAGGAGATTTGTCCCGAGGTAGTTTACTTTAATTTTCTTGTTAAATTATCGTAGTCCGTTTTAGTATCTATATCGACTGTTTTTTGTTCCAAATCAAGGACCACTACATTTTCCTTTTGACTCTGTATTAGATCCTTCGCACCGGAATCGTCATCCAATTTAGTCAATTTCCTATAATAGTTTTCGGAAAATAATGCGGGTACCCCTGCCCCGTTTTCGTAGGCCGTGGCAATAATAACATCCTGCTCCGGATTGAAAGCGACCATCATCGCATTCAGGTAGGCCGTATCGATCAAAGGCTGGTCGGCGAGCATTATAAAAATACCATTCGGTTTATTTTTTTTCTTAATCAGGAAATCCGTTCCGCAGGCAATCGAACTCCCCAATCCTAAATCCCAGACCAGATTTTCGACAATTGCTATTTGATTATCCGAAATTTCCTTTCGAATAGATTCCGCATTCGCACCCAAAACGACCACTACCGAACTGGCATCGGAAGCCTTTGCCGTACGGATGGCGTTGCCCAACAAGGTAGTATCTTTCCAAGGCAACAATTGCTTGGTTTGGCCCATTCGGGAAGACGCCCCCGCGGCCAATATGATAATCGCTATATTTTTTTGGAAAGCCATCAGCTATGAATCTTACCGGACTTGTTCTTCAACATCATAGGCTTCTTATCGCGCGTCACGGAAAGTATTTCGGAGATGATGGCCAAGCCGATCTCCTGGGCCGTTTCCGCCCCGATATTGAGACCCGCCGGACCGTGGATACTATCGATAAACGCATCGGAAATTTCGGGATGGTGCTCGATAAAATCACCCAACACCCTTTCCCGCCGTCTAGAAGGACCAAGAATGCCCAAATAGGTCGGTCGGGTGTCTTTGAGAGCCAAAAGATATTTCAGGTCGCGCACGTAGCTATGGGTCATAATCATCAGGGCCGTTTGCTCATCGATATCTTCTGTGGTCATCATTTCGGGTTCGACGGCCATAAACTTTTCCGCTCCGGGAAAATCCGTGATTTGCTTTTCTTCGGCCGCAGCGGCAACAATAGTCACCTCCCATCCGGCAAGGGATGCGAACAGGCATAACTGAACGGCATCATGTTCCGCCCCGACAATCACCAGCTTAAAGCAAGGTTGCATCTGTTGTTCAAAACATTCCGCTGCCGAATCCGTTTTTAATGGGGACCGAACAGGGATTTCCTTTCCATCAAATCGGAAAATGGAGCCATAGGCTTGATCTGAACCCTCCGTCATGGAGTAGTAGGAAGTTATCTCAAACGGATGGCGCTTTTGGAGCATTCCATCAAAAGCCGTAAAAAACTCCGTTTCAGGTTCAAAGGGCTCGATCAAAATATACAGGATGCCTTCACAGCCTAATCTATATCGCCCATCGTATGTCATCATTTTAGGAATGCCACTGTCAAAAACGCTTTGGGCCTGTAAAACAATTTCTTTTTCGACACAGCCACCGCTGACCGCCCCGACCGTTCTACCATCGTCACGAATGAGCATACGAACTCCCGGCCTTCGATACGATGACCCCTCTAAAGCAACGACCGTCACGAGGACGGTCTTCAGCTTTTTGGATTTTGCAGTTTTAAAGGCTTGGATTATTTTTTTTAGTTCGTGGGTCATATTAAAAGTTCACGTTACCCTAAAATCTCCTTGTTCTCTACCCTCCAAAAATCCGGATCTTCCATAAAAGGTTGTTTGTAAATGCGTTTTCCGGTGGCGGCTTTTAGGGCGTTGGCGACGGCACCCCCTGCGGGCGGAAGTGTCGGTTCGCCGAGTCCGGTTGGGGAAAGTTCGTTCTGTATCATGTAGGCGTCGACAACGGGAACTTCTTTCATACGGATTAGCCGATACGTATCATAGTTGTTGGAGGTCGGCACGCCATCTTTAAATCCGAATTGGCCGTACATCGCATGTCCGACACCATCGATCACGCCGCCTTCGATCTGGTTTTTGGCACCCAATGGATTGATTACGATACCGCAATCGACCACGCAGGTCACTTTTTTCACAACGGGCATTCCATCCTCGATCTGTACATCGGCTACCTCGGCGACATGGGAGTTATGGCAGTAATAAGCTACAACGCCTTGATAGGTGCCTTCCGGTGCCTTGCCCCATCCAGATTTATCAACCGCCATTTTAAGAACGGCCTGCAGGCGTTCTGGATCGTATTCGATCCGCTCATCGGTAGTACCTTTTACTTTTTCAAGTAAGTCCAAGCGCAATTGCACCTTATCTACATCCATCGCCTCGGCGATTTCGTCGAAAAAAGCTTGCTCGGCATAGGCCAGAAAATTGGTGTAGGGTGCTCGCCAAGCGCCTGTGGTAATATTACTCTCGTAATTTGCGACATCCACGCGATAGTTTTCCACCGCTCCGGCAGGAAAGAAATTGGGGATAAGACCGTACATATTGCCATTGATGGCAGCTTCCTTTAATTGATATCCTGTTAATTCGCCATCTTTTATCGCCGCTTTGATACGGTATTTAATGGCCGGACGATACACTCCTGTAGTCATATCGTCTTCACGTGAAGATACCATTTTGACGGGTGTTCTAATGGCATCGGCGATTTCCGCAGCTTCATATACGAAATCGCCGTACAAGCGTCTTCCAAACCCACCACCCTGACGGGTCATTTCCAAATGAATGTCCTTTATATCACGACCTAACAACTCGGCAACCGTATTTGCTGCATCCTCGGGGGTTTGTATAGGCCCTACCAAATGGATCTTTTCGTCGGTGACGTCGACAAAGAAATTCATTGGCTCCATACAATTGTGAGGTAGGAAAGGGGATTCGTAGGTACGCTCCAATACCGTATCGGCTTGGGCAAAGGCTTTAGTGACATCGCCATCTTCCCTTAGGGTGATAAATTCCTTACCATCTAAAAGATCGTTTAATTTTTTATCCTGAAAATCCGTACTTTCCAGGGTCGAGGCTTCTTTCCATTTGGCCTTGATGGCTTTTTTTGCTTTAAAGGCTTCCCAGGTTGTTTTGGCAATGACCACTACTTTTTCACTGGGATTCATCTGTACGGTCCAACTCCTAGTCTCACTGCCCAAAAGGGTTTGCATTTTTTTTCCAATGCTGATAACATCGATGACCCCTGGCATGGCCTTGGCCTCTGTAGCATCGAAGGATTCTAATTCCTGTCCGAACGCGGGCGGCCGCAGCACGGCAGCGTAGACCATTCCTTCGACCTTATAATCCAGCCCGAAAAGCGGCTTTCCGGTGATAATCTTATCGATATCCACGTTCACTTGATCGGTTCCGATAATTTTATAATCCTTCGGCTCCTTTAGCTTTACCTCTTCGGGCACTTCAAGCTTTGCGGCTTCATCGACTACATCGCCGTATCCCAAAGTCTCTCCGGCCGCGTTCGTAATCACGCCCTCACTGACGGTAAGTTCTGAGGCATCGACGCCCCATCGTGCCGCGGCGGCATTGACCAACATCTGCCGTGCGGTGGCCCCTGTCTGTCGTAAGGGGTCCCAGCTAAATCGTATGGATTGGCTTCCCCCCGCTACTTGGCGGCTGTAATTTTCGGTGTCGAGAGCACCTTGCCGTACGAACACGTTATCCCATGCGACGTCCAATTCCTCGGCAATGATCATGGGCATCGCGGTTTTCACCCCCTGTCCGATTTCCGGATTCGGGGAGAAAATCGTAACCGCTCCGTTTTTGGCAATTTTTATAAAGGCGTTAAAATCATTGTAGTTAAGGTCTTCCAAATAAATAGGAGGTTTAACGTCGGATTTACAACCTGTGAAGAGGTTGAAGCCGATTAGAAGTCCACCGCCGGCCAAGGAGGAGGTACGGATAAAATTTCTTCTGCTGAAGGTTATTGGGGATGATGATGGTGTTGACATGATGTTTGTTTTTCGTTAAAAATTTCCGCCGAAGTTTGTCCTGAGCTTATAACAACGAGCACAATAGAGGTGCTACAGAAAAAAGTAGGAATAAAAAATTACACATGGTTTAGATTACCGCCTTCACTTCGACTAGGCTCGGTGACCGTGCGGGAACGACAATAATAGTATTGATTTATTCCATATTCCCGGCGGCGATTTCCACGGCCTTTTGGATACGGTTGTAGGCCGCACATCGACAGATATTGCCGTGCATGGCATTCTTGATTTCCGCTTCGGAGGGATTGCTGTTCTGTGCCAAAAATGCCGAGGCCGTCATAATTTGGCCTGCCTGACAATACCCACATTGAGGTACATCTACTTCCTTCCAAGCCTTCTGTACAGGGTGCGAACCGTCTTCGGACAGTCCCTCGATGGTAGTAATTTCCTTGCCTTCCGCCGAAGCTACTGGCAAAGAGCAGCTGCGGGCCGCGGTACCGTCGACATGCACGGTACAGGCACCGCACTGCGCAATACCACATCCGAATTTCGTGCCGACCATGTCAAGATGGTCCCGTAGAATCCATAGCAACGGCGTGTCCGCACTGGCTTCAATAGATTGGGGTTTTCCGTTGATGTTTAAGTTATATTTTGGCATTTTCGCTTTTTTTTATTGGTACATTCAAACGATTCGTCGCCAGATTTTCTTTTCTATCGTTATTTGCTTACCCTTTGATACTGATGGGTAAGTTATGAAAATAATGGGATTTTGATTTTATTTTAACAATTTCTTAATGCAAGAACAACCTCATAGTTTCTCTGTGACGTACTGCAACCGGACTACAATGTACCTGACATATCAGCTTCGGATATACACCCGGAACAAACTAAGCCTGTCCGTTTTTTTCCTTTACACACTACCGGTTGAACCAATACGTAAATTTAAGGGTCAGCCCCCAATTCCGCCCTTCGAAAGGTTCTATAAAATAATTGTTGGTGTACACCAGAAACAGATCCGATGCCGGACTATATCGCCACTGACAGCGGGAATTCAAGTTAAAATTCTTGGTCTGTTCGTTGTATTGAAACAGATTGGCAAAAAACAGTTTGTTGGTGAAGGTAACATCAATTTCGGAACCTATCAACCAAAATGTATTCGTATTCCAGGGTTCGGGCAATCGTATACGATTATAGTTCAGATTGGCGCTGAGGCTAACGTACGGCTGAAAACGGTAACCCAGTTCGGCCGTCAGGCTGGTACGGTTGCCATCGAGATAATAACCGCCCAAACGTCCTGCGAAGGTATAGGTGAAGAGGCTTTGCGGCTTGGCTATATACTCCCACCCTACCGCGTTCCATTGATGTTCGGTACCCCTATCGAGTTGTGCTATGCCCAATCGTGTCGGGTCGAAAGGGGACAACAGTTTTACGTAATCGTCGGAAACAAAAACCATCAAATCGCTTCGATTTCGAAAATTCACGAAATATTGCAAAAAGCTGGTATTGTCCGACCTATCAAACGCCTCATCGAGATAATAGGTGGCGTTCATGCGGGGTCCGTGACTTAAAACCTTGCCGCCTTTTGGAAAGAACAAGTGGCCCACGTACCCATTCAGGTTTACATAACCGATTCGAGGCACAAAACCGACTTCGGCGGAATAGTCGTCGCTTACCCATTCTTCCTGTATCCTCCAGCTCCATTTTCTGCTTTTATATTCCAAATGAGATGCTTGGGTAATGCCGCTTCCCGTTTCATTGGGGGAAAATGATTTTAGGAAAAAGGCCTTCCCGTTCCACAGATTATCCGAAGAGGCCAAATTGTATTCCAGTCCCAAATTGCGGTTGAATTTCGGATAAAGCGCCTTAAGTGAATCGTTTTCCTGTGTATAATTGACGGATTGCTTGTTCACGAACAGCAATCCGATATTAGATCTGCTGAACACTTTTCTTTGTAGGGATAGCACTCCGAAGTTCTGGCTGGGCAATCCCGCTTCATCGATGCTCGCGGTTTGCATATCCATCAAGCCCAAGCGCCATTTATTATTCAAATTTCCACTGACCCTTGCCCCGGCTTGAATGGGAACTCCCAAACCGATACGCCGGGAAAAAAAGGGACGGATGTTTTCATATCCGAAACTGGCGAAGAGATCGCCATTCTCTAAAAAGAATTGCCGCTTTTCAGGGAAAAAGAGTTCGAACCGGTCCAAATTGGTAATCTGCCGGTCTACTTCCACCTGGGAGAAATCGGGATTTACGGTCAGGTCCAAGTTTAACGACGAAGTCAGACTGAACTTTACATCGCCACCTACCTTGACCTCGTAATCTGCATCCCCATTATTTTCGACATCCTTACTCACGCTTCCCAAAACATAGGGAATTAGCGACAAATTTAGACCCGGGGATGGCGGGGGCGTATCCCAGACCAAGGTGCCCGTATGCGCCAGGGATGCGGTGGGCAATTGCCTCGGAATTGGCGTCCAGCTTGATTTTTCGGTGGACTTCAAGTCCAAACGGCTAAAGTTGATGCCCCATTCCGAAACACCATCCTCATAGCGAATGGACTTAAAGGGAAGGGCCATCTCGAACACCCATTTTTCTTCGTCACGGGTGGTTTCGGAAATCCACTTACTATCCCAGTTCAAGTCTACGGTGCTACCGTTGTACATGGTACCGTCCCATTGGGCACCATACGCATTCGCCCCAAAGGAAAAGCCAGTGGTCTGGTTGTTGAACGGGTCCATAAAAAGCAAAAAGTTGTCGTTTTTCCCAAAGGAAAAGTCCCGCCGCAGCGATTCCACATAATAATCCCCTTTAAGGTTGTGGTAAAAAGTCGCCAACAGATATAGGTTCTTGTCGTCGTAGGCCATCCGTATTTCGGTGGGTTCATTGGCTTTTCCTTCATCCATCGGCAAAACCATAAAAAAATCGGTGGCCACATCGGTATCCTGCCAGGCCTTGTCATTTCCCATACCATCTATGGCTATCGGGCTGGTTGCCTGTCGTATGTTCAGTCGAAAAGAAGCATTCCTTTTTTGGGAAAAACAGGGCTGGTATTTGCATAGTAGGAGAAGAAAAACGGCAATCCGAATCATAAAGTCGACATTATCAACAAATCTTGAGGAAAACTACAAAAATCCATGGCATCCCCCTTAACAATCTTTAACATTATTTGTCTATCCTAGTATACTATTCAATCGAAATGATCGTTGTGTTGGTTGAAACTAACACTAAAATCCCGTTCAACAATGAAATCCTATTTCAAGTTACTCGCTTTATTTTTCTCCATCAGCGTATTTGTGTCCTGTGGCAATGCCGATGACGACGTGAATTTCGGCCTCAACACCGGTGGCGATCTCGGCAAAGGAAAACCTGTGGACGATTGCCTAGAACTCGGTGAGAACGACCTTATCCTTTCCATCCAAGACCAATACACCACCGAACCGGGCAAGGTATCGGTATTTTTTAAGGTTTCCAATGCGGACGGGAATCCGGTTCCGGGACTTACTGCCGATGAATTTACCATCTACGAGCAGGGGCAAAATGACGATTGTTTCAATACCATATCAAAATCCGAGGCCAACTCCCGTATTTCGCCAAATTCGCAGATTTTCAGTAATAATACATTACTGGTACTCGATTTAAGTGCCAGTGTATTGACTACTAGCCTTGCGGAACTGAAAACGGCTAGCGCCAGCTTTATAGGGAATGTGATGCCGGCGACCACTCAGGAGTCCTTTAAAATGGCCATCTATTGGTTCGATGGGGAGGATGTTTTGCACGAACTGAACCCGTTGACCGCGAACAAGGCAGAACTTACCGCCGCTGTCGAAGGCATAACGGCCGATATCAGCCAAGATGTCTCTACCGATCTGTACGGGGCAGTCATCAAATCTACCGATATCGCCTCAAACCTCTTGATCGAGAGTACTAAAGGTGAAAAAATCGGGGCGGCATCGGTCGTCATCTTTACCGATGGTACGGATCAAGCCTCCCGTTTTACAAAAGAAGCCGCACAGCAGAAGGTCGATACGGCCAACCCGAATATCTCTTTCTTTACTATAGGGCTCGGTGCCGAAATCGATACTCAGGTACTGACCGATATCGGAAAGACTTCGAGTGTTGTTGCCAACAATAAAGAGGAGCTTGAAACTACTTTTAATAATATATCGGAATTGGTATCCCGCAGGGCCAGTAGTTTCTACCTTTTCGAATACTGTAGTCCGAAACGTAGTGGCGATAACAACCTGGCCATTCAAGTAACAAAAGGTGGTGTTCAAGGTGCGGTACAGACCAAATTCAATGCCACCGGGTTTGCCGGGGGATGTCTATAAACCATTTTCTCAAGGACGCTTCGGGACAAAGCAACAAATTTCAATACTCCCGAGGTTTCCGAGCCAAATTCCAAAACCTATAAAAAGGAAGAACCTAACAGTTCTTCCTTTTTTTATGCCGTTTGGCGAAAAATCATACTAAGGGTTAGGGATTTGGTTCTCTTTGTTGTTTAATTACAAAGAACCCCCAAGTTCTACCGAAACAACGACCTACATCTGAAAAGTTCACGCTATGTGTACTACTCAAAATGAGTGCAACACTAAAATTGAAAAATATGGATGTTTACTACACGATTGTTCAAAACACGTCTCTCAACGGCATGCCGAAATGGTTCAAAGCCACCTCGTTACTACTATTTTCAGTCATTGTCAGCCTGATTTTTGCCACGTATCTTTTATTGTTCCTGCAAGGTTCGGATATGGTAATTAGGTATGGATACTAATTCAATCTTCTAATACAGATAAAACAGCGGAGCTTGCCTGTTAGTTCAGGCGGGCAGTCTACAGCCAGCGGGTGGCGGGTGGTAGTCTGTGGGCAGGTAACAGTCCGTGGGCATTAGGAATTTGGGATTCCCCCATAAGCGGTCACCTCTATAAAAGGTTTTACGAACGCGGCAATATCCTTTTTCAATGTGGATGAAGCTTCGACCAATGGAAGTCGTACGTCGGCGCCCGAAAGGCCGAGCGTCTCGAAAATCGCCTTGATACCTGCGGGATTTCCTTCCCTAAAGATAAGTTCCATGCCATCCTGCATAGTATAATGTAGACGGTAGGCCTCATCGACTTCACGGTTCAATGCCGCCCGGATCATGTGCGAAAATTCAGAGGGCAACCCCTGTCCCAAAACGGAAATTACGCCCGATCCGCCAGCCAGTACCGTCGGCAACGCGGTGATATCATCCCCGGAAATCACCATGAAGTCCTTACTTTTATTTTTCAGGATTTTCTGTACCTGTACCATATCGCCGGAAGCTTCTTTAATTCCGATGATATTTTTAAAATCATGCGCCAAGCGTAAGCTAGTTTCCGGCAGCATATTGCTGCCCGTTCTTCCGGGTACGTTATACAGGATTATCGGGGTATTGGTCACCTCGGAAATGGCCTTGAAATGCTGATAAACACCTTCTTGGGTAGGCTTGTTATAATACGGCGAAACGGAAAGAATCGCTGAAAAATGTTCGGATTCAAAGGACTTGATCTCATCTACAATCCTATACGTACTGTTTCCACCGATACCCAATACCAATGGTAGCCTGCCCATATTGGCGCTGACTACGGTATCCATTACCAACATTTTTTCGGCCTTGTTCAGCGTGACCGACTCACCAGTGGTACCGAGTACGACAAGATAGTCGACCCCGCCATCGATGCAGTAATTTACAATGCGCCGCAAAGCCCCGGTATCTATGGATAAATCTTTCTTAAAAGGGGTGACCAGTGCCACGCCCGTACCTTGTAATTGTTCCATTATCGTATCTCGTTTAAAACGCCGAGGTATTTTCTAAGTTCTTTTCTAAAGGTGGTAAAATCCTTCAAGGGAGCGTCTAGTATCAAATCGTTGTAGACCCGGTCCACATCTTTGAAGCCCACCCGAAAACGGGCGCGGGTCTTGATGCTCATCAATTGGATGAGCAAGTTCTCCGTTGTATAATAATTGACCAGTAAATCGTATTCCCTACTTAAAAATTCAAGCGCATAGCTGTTTTCTATATTCCCGTTCCATCCCAAATCCTTATCCGAAAAAACGGGAGTGGAATAGGGCGAATTCTTATCGTAATAACTTTTATAGCCGATAATCTTGACGCCATTGGGTCTCAGATTATAATCTTCCACAAAATCATAGAACAGGTTGGCATCCTCAAAACTGTCCAGATCGACGATACAGCCAACCGAGCTAATTCCGCTTTCCCGTTCTATTTTAGGAGGTTCTTTCGCCAATTCCTGTTTTAGGAATTTAACGCTCGAATTGTACTTGAACCTATCTTTTATTCCTTTAAACATGTACTTTTACATTTTGATTCCGCGGTTTTAAAAGTGCACGGGGCACTACAAATGTAAAGAACTCAACGCATAAAATTTTATTGCGTAAAGATAAACCGAATAATGGATTTTAAAATCGAACATTTTGTTATATTTATAACAATCAGTAGTTTTTTTTCATGTCGGGATGGGGTTTCGGTAACTAAAATCGAGGGTCGGCAGATTGGAATAGAATCGTCTTACAAGCCCTCGGACTCCATCGAAAACTTTGTCTCCCCGTACAGAAAGCGGATAGATGCGGTGCTGGACAGTGCATTGGCCTATGCTCCCCTAACGATTTCAAAGACCGACGGTACATACAATACCCCGGCAGGCAACCTTCTTGCCGATATCGTGCTATCGGAGGGCGGACCCATTTTTAAATCCCGCACGGGTGAAAGCATCGATTTCGTGCTCTTGAACCACGGAGGCATCCGATCCATTATTCCCAAGGGAAAAGTAACCGCCCGTAGCGCCTACGAGGTGATGCCCTTTGAGAATTCGATAGTCGTAGCCAAGCTCAGCGGAAAATCCGTTCAGAAGCTTGTCCTTTATTTAAGGGATTTCGGCCAGCCGCACCCCATATCGGGCCTACAGGTAGTTCTCAACCGAGAGAATGGGATAGCGTCCGTTCGCATTCAGGGAAAGCCTTTAGATGATAACCGTAGCTACAATGTGGCCACGTCGGACTACCTGCTCAACGGTGGCGATACTATGGTTTTCTTTAAGGATGCGGAAAAAACCACCAAAATCGACTATAAAATCCGTAATGCCATGATAGATTATTTCAATAAGGTAGATACGATTGCGCCGGTGATGGATGATCGGTACTATAGGATGGAGTGAGGGCTATTGGAGCTGGATGCTCGGTTTTATTTTTAGAATTAGGGTTTTTAGGATGGATAGGATTTGAACTTTTTCATGAAAAGAAGAAACTTTATTAAACAAAGTGCCGCATCAACCGCGTTGGTAGGCTTAAGCGGATTATCATTACATTCCTGCCTTGGGGAAACCAAAAAGCACATCACCATCTTGCACACCAACGACGTACATAGCCATATCGACCCGTTTCCGAAAAGCCATTCCGATTTTTCCAATGTAGGGGGGGTGGCACGGCGAGCCACTCTGGTGGACTCGATTCGGAAAGAAAACCCCAATACCTTGTTATTCGACGCAGGGGATATTTTTCAGGGCACGCCCTACTTCAACTTTTACGGTGGCGAACTGGAATTCAAATTGATGAGCATGCTGAAATATGACGCCGCGACCATCGGCAACCATGATTTTGACAACGGTATCGAGGGACTGTTGGCTCAGATGCCGAATGCGGAATTCGATTTGATTTCCTCCAACTACGATTTTAGCGATACGGTGATGGACGGCCATGTAAAGTCCTACAAAATCTATACGGTCGATGGCATCAAAATCGGGGTCTACGCTCTAGGCATTGCGCTGGAAGGCTTGGTAGACCCAAAAATGTACAGGGAAACTGTGTACCAAGATCCTTATGAGGTCGCAATAGACATGGAACGCCGTCTAAAAGAAGATGAAGACTGCCAGCTGATCATTTGCCTATCACATATCGGATACGATTACGAAATCAAGGACAGACCCAATGATCTGGCACTTGCGGCCATAACCCAATATACCGACCTTATCATTGGAGGCCATACCCATACGTTTCTCGATAAGCCGACCCTCGTCAAAAATAAAATGGACCGTGTGGTATTGGTCAATCAAGTAGGATGTTTCGGTCTGAATTTGGGGCGGATCGATTTTTATTTTGATTTGGATAAAAATCGGACGGCGGAAGGGGTTTCGATAATGGTATAAGAGCCTTGCCCTACTATTTTATTCTATTTCTAGCAATCTCGGGATTTCTTCTCGTATGAAGTACACCAAAAATAATCACCCTGTCCTGCTTGTCATCGATTAATAGAATATGGCATAGGAAAAAGTTTTGACCAACGACAGTCTGAGTTCTTTGTAACGCCTTTGAAAATGATGAGGGTTTCTGCCGGCATAATCGATTTCGAATTCTACCGCTTGCTTGAATTCATCCCCGAGACCTATACGTTTTTTTTCGTGCCATTCTTTTGCCTCTTGCAAATCTTTAAGGGCAACAGGCAGTATCTTAAGGCGATATGCCATTACCAGCTTTGTTTTACATCCTCCCAGTCCAAAAGACTGTCGGGGTTTTTCTGGTAATCCTCCAAACGACCATCTAGAATTTTCTTATGATCTTGACTGATTTCAAAATCACTTTCTCCTTCCTGATAGGTCTCCACCAATGCCTTTATCATTCTCAACAGGCGCTCGTCAGCCATTTCTACATAATCCTGTACACTTTTCTTTAAGTCTATGGTCGCCATATTTCATATCTTTAAACTTTTATAAAGATACAATTTCCGTTCCATAATACGAATTTTCCAATGACTGACGATAGGCCCAACGCACCAAAAAAGCAGCATGCACCTAAATTATAGGATTACGAATCATTTATTTGTCCAAAACATACTCCGTAATCTCCCGATGCTCCTCCTCCAACGAAATTTCAGGAAATTCCTGGTTCGCACGCCGGTACCAATACCCCGCGTTGAACGCATCACCTTCCTTTCGGTGTAGATAGGCGTGGATCCAACTACCGAGGTCGTTGTTAAGGTCCTGGGCAATATCATGGGAAGCTTCCCAATCGCCCTTGGCATCGTACCAAAGGGATTTTAGGGCTTCCGGCCAATCGGAATCCGGTTTTTTATTTTGTAGGGTACTAATGAAATCCCCATAGTTTTTTGGATGGCTCATGATTTTCAGGTTTCCTGTTCTTTCTTTTCCAAAAATACCTAAATTCGACGGGCTAATCCGTGACCATGGAGCTTACAACGTTTGAAAAAATAGTACGATGGCATTCCCTACCCTATTTGGTGGCCTTGTCGTTTACTTTGATCATCTTCGGCATCCACATGTTACCGAATATGGACAGTATGCTCAACGAGAACAACACCCGCATCTCCCACGGATTTTTAAAATCGCAGATTGACTATCACCAAGAGATCGCCCCCTTTGCGCGAAGGCCGCTTACCAGTTTTCTTATCGAAAGTGTCACGGGCAAATTCGGACTGCGATCGGGACATGCGTTTATTTTAGTAAATTTTATACTATTGTTCCTCAGTGGATTATTAATTTTCAAGTTATCGAAAGCTTTAAAGTCCAGCAGTGAACGGGCGCTGTCCAATATTTGCGTTTATTTTCTATCCTTTTCGGTGCTGTTCGCCTTTTTTCCGCCCGTTTTTAGTTATGACGAGCCTTTGCAGTACTGTTTTATTTTACTGGCTCTCATCGCCTTCGTTCAAAAAAGATGGGCCTGGTACGTACCTCTTTTTACGCTGGCTTTGATTTCCAGGGAAACAAGCTTGCTACTGTTTCCCGCCCTGGTACTGTTCATGCCGGGCGTTGAAAAATTAGTTCTAAACCGGTTTTCCAAAGAACATTTGAAACTATGTGTCCCTATCTTGCTTCCCCTATTCTTCTATGGCATCTATCTCGCACTTTTTATTTCCATCCACGACCAGCTAAAAGCGACCCAGATCGAAATGGCCAGCCGCTACTCCTGTTTCCTTGAAAATTTTGAGAGCACCAAGAACACCGTAGAAACTTGGACTTCCCTTTATTTAGCATTGGCCCCGTTTTTGTATTTGGTCGCCGTTCAGATGCGAAATAGGGATGCTCCGGCCAGGCATAATAAATGGATCGGCGCCTTTTTGCTCACCGTAATCATAAACACCCCTATCGTTATTTTGACCGCCTTCGCCCGGGAAACCCGATTGTTCGCGCTACCACTATTCTTTATATGGCCTGTGTTTTCCCAGTTATTTGGACAGGAAATCAAACTTCTATTTTCATTTGGACTCTATCAGAGGGTATTTAATAAATGGCCTTATTTACTTGGCTTTTTGGCCTTGAACTCCATGAATTTTTGGTTCTGTTTTCAGGTGTATCCTGAATTGGGCCTCGGGCAAAATACGTTTTTTGGGGAGTACCTTTTTTTACTAAATGCGTTGATGGTACTACATGGGATGCTGTTTTATTTTACTGAAAAAAATCCCAAAATAAGTTTGAATTCTAATTAACCGGAAAATAGGGGAATACGAAGGTGTAGGCCTTCCAAGCCGTTACTTAAATGTACTGGTCCAATTTTTTTTCTCCATTAATTTATCTACCGTATTAAAATCTTTAGTATATTAGTTAAATAAATCTTAATTAACCGATCATGAGAGGACTTCTTTGGCTTGTAGCCGTAATCTGTATTGTAGTTTGGCTTTTGGGAATGTTGGGCGTCATACCCGGCCTTGGAACCAATAGTCTAATCCATATTCTTATTGTTATTGCCGTTGTAGTAATACTTTACAACGTCATTTCTGGTCGCAAACCCTTGTAGTGGATTTTTATTGGGATAGGTACTTTCTTTCCAGTAATCCATTAGTGACAATTCGTATAATTCGTGTTTTGGTTTGACACGAATTACACGGACTGTAACTAAGAATATGGTGCATATAGATTCTTGTACTTTAAAAGATCCTTGTTTGGAAATTATGCTATTCTGCACCAATACCGATCAAAGCTATAAATTCTCCCTCCGTAATAATCGGCACACTGAGACTTTCAGCCTTGGTGCGTTTGCTAGGACCCATTTTGTCACCAGCAACGAGATATGCGGTTTTTGAAGAGATACTTGATCCTATCTTGCCCCCATTATTCTCGATCATTTTTTTCAGTTCGTCACGGCTTAGGGTTTCAAAGACCCCGGATACCACGATAGTCATACCCTTCAACGTATCGGTCTGGTTTGCCAGCTGTTTTTCGGACAAAGAGAATTGAATACCGTAACCTTTTAGGCGGGATATAATCTCACGATTAGCCTCATTTTGGAAAAACTCGACTACCGATTGGGCAATACGCTCACCGATTTCATTTACGGCGGTCAGTTCTTCTTCGGATACGGACATCAAGGTGTCGATATTCGTATAGACCCTGGCCAGTTTTTTAGCCACCGTTTCGCCTACAAAACGGATGCCCAATGCAAAAAGTACCCGTTCGAAGGGAATCTTTACCGAATCCGCAATTCCTTTGACCAAATTCTCTGCGGATTTTTCGGCCATGCGTTCCAATGGAAGAATCTGTTCCTTGGTCAATGTATATAGGTCGGCGTAATTTTTCAGCAACCCCTCCTTGAATAAAAGTTCGACCGTTTCCCCACCGATACCTTCGATATCCATCGCCTTTCGGGAGATGTAATGTTGGATGCGTCCAGTAATCTGGGGCGGGCAGCCGTAATAATTGGGACAATAATGTTTGGCGTCGCCATCTGTCCGTTCCAGGTCGGTGTTGCATTCCGGGCAATGGTCGATATAAACCGTTGGTTCCGAATCTTGGGGGCGCTTGGTAAAATCGACTCCAATAATTTTAGGAATGATTTCCCCACCCTTCTCCACAAAAACCGTATCCCCTTCACGGATATCGAACTTGGCAATCTGATCGGCATTGTGCAAAGAAGCCCTTTTCACGGTCGTGCCCGCCAATAACACCGGATTTAGATTGGCTACGGGAGTTATAGCTCCGGTACGCCCCACCTGATAGGTAATCTTGTTCAAAAGTGTCGCTACCTGCTCGGTCTTGAATTTATAGGCCATTGCCCACCGGGGGGATTTCGAGGTGAATCCCAGTTCATCCTGATGCTGCATACTATTGACCTTCACCACTACGCCATCGGTCTCATAGGGCAAGTCATGCCGGTTCATATCCCAATAATTCACGAAGGCCATGACCTCGGAGGTTGACTTGCACAATTTGGCGACCGTAGGCACTTTGAAGCCCCATTCCCTGGCTTTTTCCAGCATTTGCCATTGGGATGTTATTCCCGTGTTCTGACCTACAATACCATAAAGCAGGCAATCGAGTGGCCGTTGCGCCACCACGGCGCTGTCCTGTAATTTCAAACTTCCGGCGGCCGTATTCCGAGGGTTCATATAAGGTTCTTCCCCATTTTCGACCCGCTCGGCGTTCATTTTTGCAAATCCTTCGAACGGGAGCACGATTTCCCCCCGAATATCAAATTTATTCGGAAAATCACCCTTCAACCGCAACGGAACCGCTTTGATGGTTTTAACGTTTGTCGTAACGTCATCGCCCTGAAAACCATCGCCTCGGGTTATCGCACGCACCAATTGTCCGTTTTCATAGGTGAGGCTGATCGAGGCGCCATCATATTTCAGCTCACAGGTAAACGCCACCTCGGCATCTCCCAGAATTCGTTGGATACGTTTTTCCCAATCGTCCAGATCTTCCTTGGAATACGAATTGTCAAGGGAATACATGCGGTGGTCGTGTATGACGGTCTCGAAATTTTTGGTCACCATGCCCCCCACCCTAAGGGTCGGAGAAGTCGGATCTTGAAATTCCGGATGCTGCTTTTCCAACTCCTGTAACCCCTTCAACTTCATGTCGAAATCGTAATCGGAAATCGTCGGGTTGTCGAGCACGTAATACCTATGGTTGTGCTCGCGAAGTTCTTTTCTTAAGGATTCTATTTGTTCTTTTATGGTCATGGGTGAGATTAGTGAGCTAGTGGTCAGGGTTCAAAATAGGCGAATAAGGGATTTTTGAATTTTCAATCGAACAAGCTTCAAATTTCCAAATGCTTACATCTCATCATCCTATCATTCCCGAACATATCTTTTCGCAGCTCAATTTCCGAAAAATTATGTTTTCTGAGAAGCTGTTCGGACTCTTTTGCCAGATATTGGTTGATTTCTAGATACAAACTTCCGTTTTTTTTCAGGTTTTTGCTGGCAAAACGGGCAATGGCATCATAGAATTTCAAGGGATTTTCATCGGAAACGAATAAGGCGAGTCCCGGTTCATGGTCTGTGACGTTTTTATGCATATCTTTTTTCTCTTTCTGGCGGACATAAGGGGGATTGGAGACGATGACCTCAAATTTGGTATCCAAAGCATCCAAATTTAAAATATCCCTTTTAATAAATTGGACGGTTACCTCATTATTCAAGGCATTTTGTTTGGAGACATCAATCGCTTTTTCCGAGATATCCAAGGCGAAAACCTTTGCTTTCGGCAAGTTTTTGGCCAAAGATATGGCGATACATCCGCTACCAGTTCCGATATCAAGAACTTTATACCCATCACGCTTAACGCTTAACCCGGAAATCATCCATCTTACAAGTTCTTCGGTTTCCGGCCTTGGAATAAGCACGTTTTCATCCACCGAAAAATCCATATCCATAAAATGGGCGGTGCCGATAATGTATTGTATCGGGCGATGCAACCGCAGTTGGGACAAGGCTTCAAATAGTGGCTGTTCTTCCTTTTTGGTAACGATTAGATTCGGTTGCATGGCCAACACGAAGCGTTCCAGATCCAAATAATGCGCGATGAGCATATAGAAAAAACTATCGACCTCTTCTTTGGGATAGCTGGCGTCGAGTTCTTTGTGGAAAATGTTCTTGATTTCTTTTAGTAACATTTCTTCTAAGTTGACAGTAGCAGGTAGCAGTGGGCTGCTCAAGGTTCAAGCCTACGTTGAAAGCTTTAAGCCTGCCTACCGGCACTGCTACTGAATACTCTTAAGCATCCAAACCGGACACGAGAAATGCCCGGTATTTCCCATGGGGGCATCGATATATTCAAACCCCGATTTTTTATAGAGTTCTTGGGCGGCCTTCATGTAGGGCATAGTTTCGATATACACTTTTTCGTATCCGTATTCCCTCGCCTGATCAAGACATATTTGAATCATTCTTTTGCCTATGCCCTTTCCACGTGCTTCCTGCAAAAAATACATCTTTTGCAACTCGCAGACATTGCCCTCGTAATTTTCAAGTTGGGCGATGCCCGCGCACCCCAGAATTTTTCCTTCTTCGACGACCAAAAAATAATCGGCGCGCGGCACATGGTAGTTTTCATACATGTGGTCCAATGCTTTGTCGGCATAGGCACTACCGACCTTTGGGACGCCTACTTCGATCAAGACCTTTCTAATTACCCGTGCCACTTCGACATTGTCTTCAGGCCTAATCTTGCGAATGACAGTAGTGCTGGATTCCATAAATTAATATCCTATTTTTGCGCCGTGAATATACGGCAAAAATATATGTCAAGGGCCATCGAAATTGCCCAAAACGGACTGGGCACCACCGCCCCTAATCCCATGGTGGGTGCGGTGATCGTTCATGATAGGCAAGTGATCGGCGAGGGCTTTACGAGCCCTTATGGCGGTCCGCATGCCGAGGTGAACGCCATTGGTTCGGTTGTCGATAAGGTAGTATTGAGGCAATCTACCCTATATGTCACCTTGGAACCCTGTTCCCATTTCGGGAAAACTCCGCCTTGCGCAGATCTGATTATCGCACATAAAATTCCGACCGTAATTGTCGGTCTGTCGGACCCGCACGCAAAAGTAGCGGGACAAGGGATTGAAAAACTGCGGAATGCCGGGGTTGAGGTCATAACAGGAGTACTGGAAGCCGAATGCCGTGAACACCATAAACGCTTCTTGACCTTTCACGAAAAAAAACGCCCCTATATCATATTGAAATGGGCCGAAACCTCGGATGGTTTTATCGCTCCCGATACAACGAAACGCAATGAAAATACCGAACCGTATTGGATCAGCAATTCATATTCCCGCCAATTGACCCATAAATGGCGTAACGAGGAACAGGCCATTTTGGTCGGTACGAACACGGTTTTGGAGGATAATCCCAAACTGGATGTAAGGCAATGGACGGGCAAAAGTCCACTTCGGGTGGTACTGGATCGGAATTTGAGGATAAACGGGGATTTCCATGTATTGGATGGCAGCCATCCCACCCTGATCCTTACCGAAGTCGAGGAACCTTCCCGCTATCGGGATGGCATCGACTATCGCCTATTGGATTATTCTAAGGATGTATCCAAGCAAATTTGCAGCATCTTTCACGAATACAATGTACTAAGTGTGCTGGTGGAAGGCGGTTCACAAACCTTACAGACTTTTATCGACGTCGGCCTATGGGACGAAGCCCGCATATTTACGGGTACATCATCCTTTAAAAAAGGAACAAAAGCGCCCAGCATATCGGGAAAACTAATAGCTTTTACAACTATCGGTTCGGATACTTTAAAAACCTATTACAATGATTAAAAACATCATTTTCGATTTCGGCGACGTCTTTATCAACCTCGATAAACAGGTTATCTACCGTGAAATGGAAAAATTCGGCGTTACCACCGATCTTACCCCTGAAATCATGACGCTCAACGACACCTATGAGGTCGGGGGAATTTCTTCGGATGATTTTATCGAAAACCTGGGCCAAGTATATCCTCAAGCCAAACCTGAAGAAATTACGCAAATATGGAACAGCATGTTACTGGACTTTCCCGACGACCGCTTAAAATTTATAGAGGCTTTGGCCGAAGAAGGCAACTATCGCTTATTTCTGCTCAGTAACACCAATGCCCTGCACATTCCGCATGTCGAAAAAATCATGGGCGGCGAAAAGTTTCTTCGGTTCAAGAGTTCCTTTGAAAAGTTTTATCTGTCCCACGAAATCAACCTGAGAAAGCCCAATGCCGAAATTTATGAGTTTGTACTAAACGAAAATGGACTAAAGGCCGAAGAAACGTTCTTTATTGACGATACGAAAGAAAATACCCTAGCCGCCGAAAACCTGGGTATACGTTGTTGGAATTTACAGGTCGGAAAAGAGGATGTCACCCAACTTAAATCCAAATTATAGCGTGATCTATTTGGCCCTGAGTATTTTATCGTCCTCTTTTATTTTCGTGGTTTTCAAGCTGTTTACCCGATATAAGGTCGAGACGCTTTTCGCCATTGTCGTCAATTATGTGGTGGCCTGTTCCGTAGGACTGTTTTTTTATAAGGGGGATGTTTCCCTCTTCGAAATCCCCAAAAAACCATGGTTTTTGGGTACGGTGGCCTTGGGACTACTTTTTATCTTGGTATTCAATCTTATGGCTGCAACTGCGCAAAGGTTGGGCGTATCGGTCGCATCGGTCGCGACCAAAATGTCATTGGCCATTCCCGTGCTTTTCGGGGTCGCCGTGTATCACGAAGTGCTGGGGCCCTTAAAAATTATCGGAATCCTTCTCGCGCTAGTCGCGGTCTATTTCGCATCGGCGAAAGACAAAGCTATAAGCGTTCGAAAAGCTTCCTTGCTGCTGCCATTGTCCGTGTTTTTAGGTTCCGGAATCATCGACACCAGCATTAAATACATTCAAGAGTTTCATGTTAAGGAAGATGACTATCCCATTTTCTCGGCGACGGTCTTTGCCGCTGCCGCCGTAACGGGGATCGTGTTTATCGGCATTAAGTCCCTTAAAAAACCTATTAAAATAAGTATCCGGAATGTTTTGGGGGGTATTGCCCTGGGCGTTCCCAACTATTTTTCCATTTATTTTTTGCTCAAGGCGCTGCAGCACGACAGCTTGAACAGCGCCTCCGTTTTTACAATCAACAATGTGGCCATTGTAATGTTTTCAACGCTCCTGGGCATCGTGCTTTTTAAGGAACATATTAGCGTCAAAAATTGGACCGGCATCGGACTGGCGGTCGTCAGCATTGTATTAGTTGCCTTTTTCTGATGATACCGCTTCCAACTGGATTGCGAATTGGTCATTTCAGTGCAAATGAACGACGTGGAAGAAGTACCTTGTTATGAGTAGAAATCAAGAAAACGTCATAAAGAAGAAAAATTTTACGTTTTCTGAAGCCGAATCAATTACATTTTGATTTTTTCCAAAACATAATCCGGACATTTTACGGGGCGGTTGGTTTTCTTATCGATAAACGCCAAAACGGTGTTCGCTTCCACCAAAATTTCATCTTTCCCGTTGTAGATTTTATAATCGAATTCTATCTTGACCAAGGGTGGTTTTTTTAGCAGGGTTTCTACAGTTATAAGGTCATCATAAAGTGCTGGTTTTTTGAAATTTATCCCTAAAGAAATAACGGGTAACATTATACCGTTTTCTTCCATACTTTTGTAAGAAATTCCGAAGCCCCTTAACCACTCGACCCTTCCCATCTCCAAGTATTGCGCATAGTTGCCGTGATAGACAACGCCCATCTGATCGGTCTCCGCATATCGCACCCGGAAAGAAACTCTGTTAAAATTCATCTAGTATCGGTTTAAAATCCTATATTTAAAAGATTTCGATTTAGGGTATTCCAACATGGTGAAAAAAAAGGGTAAAATCAATAGATTTTGATTTTTTTTTTAGCTTTTTTGTTCACATATTTGCCACACCAAGAAAGTAAGTCTCCTCCGACGGATTTCGACCAACTGACGATTTTATCTAACCGACAAATAAGTAAATTTTAACATGGGTGCGACTGCAAATTCCGTATGGAACAACTGTTTGGTATTTATCAACGACAACATTCAACCGCAGGCATTCAAAACTTGGTTCGAACCGATCAAACCGGTAAAACTTGCAGACAATGCCTTGAGCATTCAGGTACCCAGTAAGTTTTTCTACGAATGGCTAGAAGAGCATTATGTCAAACTTTTAAAGGTGGCCCTGACCAAAGAGCTCGGGGAGACCGCAAAACTGGTGTACATTATCCGTATGGAAAATACCTACGGCAATAAGGAACCTTTTACCGAGAAAATACCTAGCTCGAACCGGGGCAATATGGGATCCCAAGAAATGGACGTTCCCATAAAATCCAAAAATCCCCAGCTAAAGAATCCGTTCGTGATTCCGGGTATCCGCAATATCAAAATCGAGTCCCAGTTAAATCCCAATTACAATTTCGACAATTTTTTGGAAGGCGATTCGAACCGTTTGGCAAGATCGGCCGGTATGGCCGTGGCCAACAAACCGGGCGGCACGTCGTTCAATCCGCTACTGGTATTCGGCGGCGTCGGCCTGGGCAAGACCCATTTGGCCCATGCGATTGGGGTCGAGATTAAAGACAAATACCCCGAGCGCACCGTACTCTATATTTCTGCCGAGAAGTTTACCCAACAATATATCGAATCGGTCAAGAAAAACACCCGGAACGATTTCATCCACTTTTATCAGTTGATCGATGTGTTGATCATTGACGATGTACAGTTCCTTTCCGGGAAGTCGGGCACGCAAGATGTGTTTTTCCATATTTTCAACCATCTGCACCAAAACGGCAAGCAGGTCATTTTAACATCTGATAAGGCGCCCGTCGATATGCAGGATATCGAGCAACGGCTATTGTCCCGCTTTAAATGGGGGTTGTCCGCCGAATTGCAGAATCCCGATTACGAGACACGCGTATCCATCCTAAAGAACAAGTTATACCGCGACGGGGTCGAAATGCCCGAGGATATTATCGATTATGTGGCCAAAAACATCAAGACCAATATTCGTGAACTTGAAGGTGCCGTTATTTCGCTGATCGCCCAGTCTTCGTTCAATAAAAAAGAGGTTACCTTGGAACTCGCTCAACAAGTAGTTGAAAAGTTTGTCAAAAATACAAAGCGGGAAGTTTCGATAGAGTACATTCAAAAAGTGGTCTCCGACTACTTCGAAATGGATGTGGCCACCCTACAATCAAAAACGCGTAAAAGACATATCGTGCAGGCACGGCAATTGGCCATGTTCTTTGCGAAAAAACTTACCAAAGCCTCCTTGGCCAGTATCGGTTCACAAATCGGAAAACGAGATCATGCAACCGTATTACACGCATGTAAAACCGTCGATAACCTTGCGGAGACCGATAAACAGTTCCGCAAATACATCGAGGATTTGAGGAAGAAATTGTCCTGATAGGCTTGCTTCATTCGACTGACCGACAGCTTGGAATTCCAAAGAAACCTTGTTATGATGTATAAAGTGTTAATGGTGTGTCTTGAAAATATCTGCCGGTTGCCTCTCGCCGAAGGCATTCTCAAAAGCAAAAAAATATAATCCAACCAAATCCATGGCAAAGAAAAGGGACGGCACCGGAAAGCTGTATTTGATACCCGTTACCTTGGGAGACACCGCACCCTTGGAGGTTTTGCCCATTTCCATTAAAAAGGCCATAGAACGTATCGACCATTATATCGTCGAAAACGAAAAGTCGGCACGTCGTTTCATCAAAAAAATAAGTTCTGGAAAATCCCAGTCCGTCCTTCATATATCGGTCCTGAACAAGTTTACGGAAGCACAGGAAATTCCTAGTTTTTTAACACCGAGTTCCCAAGGCCATGACATCGGTATCATTTCCGAGGCCGGCTGTCCCGGTATTGCGGACCCAGGTGCCGACGTAGTGCGGATTGCCCATGAAAAAGGCATCCAGGTCGTTCCCTTGGTCGGCCCTTCATCGATTACCATGGCCTTGATGGCCAGTGGAATGAACGGACAGAATTTCGCTTTCAATGGCTATCTGCCTATCGATACGACGGAGCGAAAATCCACTATCAAGCGATTGGAGAAAATTTCACGGGATTCGGGCCAAACCCAACTTTTCATCGAAACCCCCTACCGCAACGACAAGCTCTTGGCGGAACTCATCAAAGTGCTGCATCCGAACACCCGATTATGTGTGGCTTGCGATATTACACTTCCTACCGAATACATTGCCACCAAATCTGCGGCCGATTGGAAAATGGCCAAGGTCGAACTTCACAAACGCCCTGCT
>NZ_JBGTHY010000223.1:0-6675 GCF_041745955.1 Pricia sp. | reverse complement strand
ACAGGTCAAGGCCAAAAATAACGGTTCTAGGACGCGGATAGGCTGAAAAATCGACCCCATACGTATTGCCGCCGGTCGTATTTACTTCAGGATCGTATCCCGTATAATCGGTAATCACAAACAAGTTCTGTCCCGTAAGGGAAAACCTTAAATTGTCAATAAAATCGATATTTTGGATATTCCATCCCAGTGTGGCATTGTTCAGCCTCAAGAACGAACCGTTTTCAAGAAACCTTGTTGAAGAGACGGGGGCAAGAAGTGGACTTTCGTCAACGTCAAGATACGCCCTATAAATGTTGTTGCCGTTCTGCCCCAGGGAAGCCGCACTCGAATAGGCCCTTGCCGTATTGTTAAAAATATCTACACCTTTCACACCATTGAAGTTCAATCCCAAGTCAAAGGTTTTGTAGCGAGCGTTTATGTTAAATCCATAGATTGTACTGGGAAGGGCATCGCCCACAATTTCGAGGTTATCCGATACAATTTCGTTACCACTGCCATCAAAACCTTCGAACCTGAACAAATAGAACGATCCTGCCGACTCACCGTTGGTAAAGATACTACTAGTCTCTCCCGATGCCCCGGGACCGGAAATACCACCCACAAAAATATCGGTCTGCAAGCCTTCAATGCTGTTGTCCAAGAAGGATATATTACCCCCCAAATCAAGGGAAAAATCTTCAGTACTAACCACGTTGGCATCGATACCAAATTCGAAACCGCTATTGATAATTTCCGCTTCCGAATTCACAAAGACGGTACCGATCGATGCCGGGGCCGCGGCGGAAACTTCCAAGAAAAGATCGGTAGTGGTCTTGTTAAAGTAATCCACGGAACCGTTAACCCTTCCGTTTAGTAAAGCCCAATCCAAACCTATGTTGGCCTGTTCCGTAACCTCCCATTTCAAGTCAGGGTTGGGCGTACGGGTAATGCGTAATCCGTTTACAACGGTCGTTCCATTGAACGGGAAGCCATTCTCGAACGTGATGTTATACGAAGGCTGTGTAACTCTTACCGGAACGGCCTGGTTGCCCGTTTGCCCCCAACCTAACCTTAATTTCAGATTGGAGAAAACATCGGAGTCCTTGAGAAAACCTTCTTCATGGATTTTCCATCCCAATGCAACCGATGGAAAATATCCATAACTATTATTCTCACCGAACACCGAAGAGCCGTCTGCCCTAAGTGAAGCTGTGACCAAGTATTTATTGAAGAAACTGGCATTGACCCTTCCAAAGAAGGATTGTAATTTTCTTTCAGTATTGCTTGATCCTATAATCGTATTGCCTTGGGCAATACCTAAATTAAAAATCGGATCGATTTCGTCGGTACTGAAATCATCCCTCCTGATCCTTACAGCGGTATTGTTAAAAGTTTGGTAGGAATGCCCAGCGAGAACGTCGAAATTGAGCTTGTCATACTCCTTGGAATAGGTCAAATAATTTTCAATCAATTTATTTGAATCTTCCGTTGCGACAAGGGTCACCTGGTCGGTGTCAATGGAACCCCCATCACCTGCATTGCCGTATACCCGTAGATAACGATCGGTATCCGCATTTTCGTAAGCTAGGTTTATCTTATAATCCAATCCCTCCACAAGGGTCAAGGTGGCCGTTACGTTGGCCAAAAGCCTTTTGCTCTCCGCCCTGTCACGATATAGGTCAAAAAACGACACCGGGTTGTCCGTGGCCCCTGTCCTGGTGACTACATCGCCATTGGCATCCCTGGGGGCAGCGGTCGGATTGGCCCTAAGTGCCGAGGTAATCAAGTTTCCGTCCGAATCGGCCGAGCCGCCGGTAGCTTGACTTTCGTCGGTTATATCGGCAGCGGTAAGGTTCAATTGCAGTTTCAATCGGTCTTCTAACAACGACGTACCGATGTTGACCCTTCCGTTCACTTTTTCATGACCGGTGGTTCTGACCAAACCTTCCTGATCTAGGTAACCCAAGGAGACACTGTAATTGGTTTGCTCCGACCCTCCGGAAAAGCTAAAATTGTAATTGGTCGTTAAAGCTGTTTGATAAATCTCGTCCTGCCAGTTGGTATTGGCATTGGCGGCATCGATGTATGTGCCGGGATCTCTGCCCACTATGGGAGCCAATCGGGCGGTCTGCTCTCGGTATTCACTTGCGCTAAGCACGTCAACTTTATTGGCTACCGTGGCCAACCCGACCGAGGTACCAAAGGTGAGCGTAGGCTTGCCCGCTTTTCCCTTTTTGGTCTGTATCAGCACCACCCCATTGGAAGCCCTGGTTCCGTAAATGGCAGTTGCGGAAGCATCTTTGAGGACGGTTATACTCTCAATATCCTGCGGGTTCAAAAAGTTCAGGGGGCTACGTGACCTTGTAGCCCCTAGCCCACTAATGCCTTCGCTACCGGAATCCCCTCCGTCAAGGGGAACCCCATCAACCACGAACAATGGGTTACTCGAGCCCCTAACGGTATTCACACCACGGATATTAATGTCAATGGCACTTCCAGGCTCACCTGATCCCGCAGTCACGTTTACGCCGGAAATCTTGCCCTGTAAAAGTTGTCCAGGGGAATTGACCACTCCCTTGTTGAAATCCTCGGACCCGATTACTTTTACGGAACCGGTCAGATCTTCACTTTTTTGCTGGCCATATCCCACCACGACTACCTCGTCCAATTGAGCGGAATCTTCCTGCAGTGAAATCTGTAAACTCGTTTGTCCGTTTACGGGAATTTCGAGAGTGGCATATCCTATATAGGAAACTATCAAAGCGGCCTCTCCGTCACCAACGGTAATCTGAAAATTACCATCAAAATCGGAGACGCTTCCGTTCGATGTTCCCTTTTCAACAACACTTGCCCCGGGCAATGGTGCGCCATTTTGATCCGTTACGCTTCCCGAAATAACAAAATCCTGGCCATAAACCGTTAATAACGGTCCGGTCAGCAAGCAAATCATTAAGAGTTTTTTGATCATAATTATTTGGTATTGATTTAGTTGTCATGACCACAATAATAGCTAATGAACGTACCTATTTTGTGTTTTCATCCTAAAAGTAGGAAATATTTAGATACGATTTCATTCAACTCCATTTAGCTTAAAAAGTCAATGGGTTCGTGGTGGTATGAAAACTGTCGATATCGGAACTCCAATTACCTTCTTCCACCATGTTTTGGCTATTTCAGAAGTTTCGGCGACTTCTTGTTTTTTATCGGGCTCGGATTTAAAGCCTGAAAATAGTAATATGGCAATGAGTATGTAGAGTAAATTTAGCATGTATTCAACCGTATTGATTTAGAAAATTAAAAATAAACATTTTCGTTAAACGGGTTCCAATCACGTATTCACTTCATGAACTTGTTTAACCGTTCCGCAATAAGACCTCCAGCTTTGATGTTTACGAAATCGTTTGAAACTGTAATATATTATCCCGACTGGCCAAATCAATCCTTATTGCAGGTTAAAATAGCATATAAACTGGAAAATACAGTTGTTTTATAGGACTACCCTATTTCGGAAATTTGCTTTGTATTTGTTAAAATATGACATTATGAAAGAAACAAAATTTTATCCAACGATATGGCAGACCATTCCTTTTTCCTTCGATCTCTATAATTGGGATTCCAAAGGTAAGTGCATCAAAGATTTGGTACTGAAAAATACGTATGCTACCGAAATGCGTGTATCTGAAATGCAATTGAACCTGAATCGTTTCTCGGCCTTTGACAGCTCTGGAAAGGAACATTTTATCGCCGATTTTTCCGGTCAGGATTCCCTATTAATAAAAGGAATACATGCTGGCCATTTTTTGAGGTCTAAAGGCATACTTCTATTGGAACCCGGCTTCTATACTGCTATTCGGTTTTATTTCGGTACTGGCAGTTGTTTTATCTATAGTGATAGGGTAGAAGAACCGACGGAAGGATTCGAGTACTTGGATTTCGAAATCGTCAACGGACTGACAATTAAAGGCGATGAATCACCGGAGGCTTTACTTCGGTTTGACTTTGTGCCCTTTAAGGTAGGTACATTTAGAAACGCCATAAAGCACCTTTTTAAAGTGCCACGTCACTTTGCAGGAAAGCTTGCGGATAACTTAAGCCATTAAAAATAACGGTTATGAAGAATGAAATTTCAAACAAAAAGGCATTATTGGCCTTGGCCATGGGTGGCTTTGGAATAGGCCTTACCGAATTCGTAATCATGGGTATATTACCGAACGTTGCGGACTCCTTTCACATAAGTATTCCAAAAGCAGGCCACTTTATTGCCGCATATGCTTTGGGCGTTGTCGTTGGGGCTCCGTTGCTTGCGAGTATCAGCAACAAGTTAGCTCCGCACCGTATGTTATTTTTATTAATGATTTGGTTTACGGTATTCAATACCTTATCCGCTTTTTCCGAAAGCTATGGTGTGATGCTCGCCATGCGCTTTCTTTCGGGACTTCCCCATGGAGCCTTTTTTGGTATCGGTGCGGTGGTGGCCGGAAAATTGGTCGGAGAGGGCAAATCGGCCCAGGCCATTGCCATTATGTTCGCAGGCCTTACGATCGCTAATGTTATCGGTGTACCTATAGGCACCTATCTTGGCAATGAGTACAACTGGAGTTTGTCCTTTCTTATGGTGGGTATCATCGGGCTACTTACGTTGGCTAGTATTTTCTTTTGGATGCCCGAAATGAAACCGGAAAGCCGGAAAGCCGATAACGGGCAGGATAAAGGCCTTAAAAACCCGGAACTTTGGGCACTGATTGCCCTAACTACCATTGGTACAGGCGGATTTTTTGCATGGTACAGCTATATAGCCCCATTGATTACCCAAGTGGCCCACCTTTCGGAAAATATGGTGAGCTATGCCATGATCCTCGCCGGTCTTGGAATGGTGGTCGGTAATTTTCTGGGAGCGAAAATGGCGGAACTCTTTTCACCTTTAAAGTCCGTGGCGATCAGTCTAACGGCAATGGCAGCAATTTTAATCTTGAACTCAGTATTTGCATTCAATCCGTACCTGGTCCTGGTCTTGACTTTTTTCATTGGTTTGGTTTCGTTTACGGTTGCCACGCCCATACAAATGGCTATCATCAAAACCTCGAAGGGATCTGAAATGCTAGGGTCATCCATGAACCAAAGTGCTTTTAACATGGGCAATGCTTCCGGTGCCTATTTTGCAGGACTTCCCATTGCATATGGTTACGGAGTTGCCTCGGCCGGGATTGTAGGAGCCCTTTTGGCCTCCTTTGGGGTCGCCATTGCGGTCGCATTACTAGTATACAGAAAGTATAAGGCAGGGAGTAGGAACAAAGTGGCCCGTATTCTTGGGAGTTGATATATGAAAATTATAAATCCCCCCGACTGTATAGGTAGATAGTTTATGTTGTTGACTGCAAAAATAGTGTTGTTGACCTTATTTCTTTTGGGTAGGTTTTTTGGAATATCCATCTTGCCTTATTAACAATTATTTAGCAGATTTTTAACGGGGAACAGCATAGAAATGAAAATATGTGGACTAATTTTCGGGATGGTTCGTTCAATGCTATGGATATGCCTAGTGCTATTCTTGGCCGGATGCAAAGAGTCATCCAACCGGGAAAAAGCTTCACCAAAGGCTGAGGCTTCTCAAATAGTTGTCGAAAAAACAACGGTATGGCCCAATGCGGCCTACCAAGTGGGGGGAATTCCGGTTTATGACGATTTCGGTCAATTGGAGCAGCTGTTCCGTATGGACAACGATACCACCTATGTCATCAACTTCTGGGCCACCTGGTGTAAGCCATGTATAAAGGAGTTGCCCTATTTTGAGGCATTGAATTCGCAACATAAAAATGAAAAGGTAAAAGTCGTTCTGGTAAGCCTTGATTTTCCCAAACAACTGGAGAGCAATTTGGTTCCGTTCGTTCAAAAGAAACAGTTGCGATCGAAAGTGGTCGTACTCTTGGACGGCAAATACAATGATTGGATCGACAAGGTTTCCCCAGACTGGTCCGGAGCGATTCCGGCGACCTATATCTATAAAAAAGGACAAAACCGTTTGGTAGGCGAACCTTTTGAAAACCTTGAGGAATTGAACGAAGTCATACTGCCCTTTTTATAGAACCCTTTTAGACCCATAAAAACATACATCATGAAAAAGCTATTTTTATTCGCAACGACATTGTTGCTGTTTTCCTTCGGAAATCCGGCACTTTTACTACATCAAAATGAAGCAACCGTCTCCCTTTTGGAAACGGAGGGAATCGGCGTCGGGGACAAGGCCCCGAATTTCAACCTAAAGAATATCGATGGAAAGGAATATTCCTTTGACAACATAACCGATACCAATGGCAACAAGCCCAAAGGCTACATCGTTGTCTTTACCTGTAATACTTGCCCCTATGCCCAAGCGAACGAGCAAAGGCTTATCGATCTGCATGCTACCTACGCCCCAAAGGGATATCCGGTAGTAGCCATTCAACCGAACGATCCAGCATTAAAACCCGGTGATAGCTTCGAGGCGATGCAAAAGAACGCAAAGGAAAAAGGATTCCCTTTTTTATACCTTTTTGACGATGGGCAGGAGGTCTTTCCAAAATACGGGGCGACCAAAACCCCCGAGGTCTTCTTGGTGGATGCCGATTTGATCGTGCGTTACCATGGAGCCATCGACGATAGTCCCCGTGACGGTGACAGCGTTGATGAGAAATTTGTTGAGAAAGCCATAGAGGC
>NZ_JBGTHY010000222.1:0-7224 GCF_041745955.1 Pricia sp. | reverse complement strand
TTTTGCAGAGGGTAATGCCATCCATTTGGGGCATCATCAGATCGGTTATGATCAGATCGGGAACGATTTGCCCCGCTTTTGCAAGCCCGTCCTTTCCATTTACCGCTTCCAGCACCTCATAGTCTCCCATCAATTGCTCCTTGATAAAATGCCGCATGTCGTGGTTATCCTCGATGATGAGCACCTTAATATTCCTTTGGCTTATTTCAACGTCGGCCATTTCACCTAAATCATCCACCTCATCAAAAACGCTACTAGCTATTTCTTCCGGTTCTTCATTTTTATAGGATCTTATTTTTTCCAAGGGTACGATTACTTTAAAGATACTGCCCTTGTCGGGTTCACTTTCCACATATATCTCTCCCGAAAAAAGTTCCACCAGCTCTTTGGTGAGTGCCAGTCCGATACCGGTACCGGATTTTTCCTTGGTGTAACTACTGTCCACCTGATAAAAGCGGTCGAAGATATGCGGTAGCTTCTCCTTTTCTATACCATGTCCCGAATCGGAAACCGTCAGTTGCAATCGGTCGTTGCCATAATTTGCACGGATGATGACCTTCGCCTCGTCCGGGGTGAACTTAAAGTCGTTGCTCAACAGGTTATAGACGATCTTTTCCAGTTTATCCCTATCAAAGGAGGCCCATAACGGGCTGGAAGGCACTTTTATCTGGTAGTCCATTTGTCGCTGCGCGGCATGGGAGCTAAAGGAGGAAGCTGCCGCACGTATGCATTTAAAGACATCGCCCTCGGCCAGATCCAGTTGCAGCTTACCACTGTCAAGCTTGGACAGGTCCAGCAATTGGTTCACCAATTTTAAAAGGCGATTGGCGTTGCGGCGTATCATTTTTATGTTGAGGGTGCTTAGCGTATTTTCCTTTGCCTCTTCCAGTTTTTCGATGGGCCCCTTAATAAGTGTAAGGGGGGTACGGAACTCGTGCGAGATATTGGCGAAGAGGCGCGTCTTCATGGTATCCATCTCCTTTAATTTTTCGGTCTGATGGCCAAGGAGTTCGTTTTTTTTTCGGATCTCTTCGGTCCGTTCCTCGATGAGGGCCTCCAACGCCAAATTCTTGTGGCGCAACTGCCGGGAACGCCATTGCGCAAAAAGCCATAACAGTACTATTGCCGCCAATAAATAACCCATGTACGCCCACCAGGTACGGAACCATGGGTTAAGAATGGTAAACTTGTAGCTGTCCTCATTGCTGATCTGCCCAAAAATGTTCTTTGCCCGGACCTTGAAGGTATAGTTGCCTTCGGGAAGGTTGTTATAATCCTTCTGTGTTTCAAAATTCCAACCCGACCATTTTTCATCAAGGCCTTCCAAGTTGTACTGGAACCTATTGATGTCTTCCCGATAAAAGCTGGGGCTGGCATAGGCAAAACGAAAACTGTTATTTTTAAAGGGAAGTGTTGCCGTTTGGGAACTATAAGCTCCCGCAATTAAAAGTGAATCCCTTTTATAGATCACTTTTTTTAATAGGGCAGTGAAAGGGTATTTATCATTTTTTGCCACCCGCACATCATGGCGTACAATACCTTTATCGCCGAACTGCCATATGATACTGTCTTTGGTTTCCACATACCACGTCTGCACTAGGTTATCGGCTATCCGTTCTTCCTTTAAATTCTCTATTTTATACTTCCCCGAACCGGACAGCCAAGCTATAAAACGCTTTGTGGGCTCGTCGTTGTTATTAATTCTAAAAATAATATTTTCATCGGCATCCACATAATCTACAAAAATAGGTTTACCGGGGATTCCCAAGGCTTTGTTCAGTGTATGATCGGGATGGAACCTGTTCGAATTTGTATCAAGTTCAAAGGTTTCCCTCTCATTGAATGAAACACAAAAAACAGTACCGTTGACCTGATAAGGAACAACCTGCTCCTCCGGCAAACCCTGCGCCGTGCCAAACTTTTCGCATTTAGGGGCTTTCAGTTTTAAGGCTTCCCCCCTAGTTTTAAAAGAAACCCGCCATATCCAGTCCTCACCCGTCTCCAACCACAGATTCCCCGAAGCCTCCTCGATAATGGCATACGTAGAACCTTGTACTCCGTTTATTAGACCTTCATCCAACCAATGACCCTCTTTATAATATATTGATCCCAACCCGTCCGCCAGCGAAATAAAAACCCTGTTCGGATCCAAACTGGACCTATGGAATGCAGATGGGTTCCAGTGCCCGATAGGCCTGATTTCCCCGTTCTTTAATTGGTACACTCCGTCCTCCCAGGCGATCAATAGCATATTATCAAAGACCAAAAGATCCCAGATATGATCTTTTATCCCCTGTACATTTTCAAATAAGGTACCGTTGGCCCCATCGGTAACCAACCGGAACAGTCCGTTGCGGGTACCGGCATATAGGTTATTTTGAAAACGTGTAATGACACTGCAATGGGAGGTAACCCCCAAATGGTCATACGTAGAAAATGGGGAAGGATATTCTATTTTGGCCAGGCCATTTCCCAAAGCAGCCCATAAAATCCCTGACCCATCTTGATATAGTTTATGTACGGATAGGGAGGCCAATGTTTTCTCCTTGTCCAGAAGGAGAAGCTGCCTTCCCTTGCCATCCATAACGGCCAACCCTCCGTTAAGGGTCCCCAGGACGTAGCTTCCATTGTTCAATTGGAGCCCTGTGTAGAGTTTGTTCTGTTTTATAAAGTCATCCAAATCGGTTTTATACGGAATAACTTCCCCATTTTTATAGATAAGGAACCCGTTTGGTGTGCCGATTAGTAATTGATCTCTTTCGTAAGGTAATATGGTGGTAATCTTTCTATCCTTAAAAAACTCCCCATGGGGTATCAACTTTATCGCATCCCCAGCCAAATGCATTAACCCCTCGCCACGGATATTTACATATAGCTTATTGTTGACCGAAAACAAGAATGAAAATTTAAATCCGCTTTGGCTCTTCCATGCTTTAAAGTGACCATCCGCCCACCTAAAAAGAAACTCCTCACTTTGAAAATAAATCCCATCCGAAACGGCATGGATTTGCCAGATTGTCGTGAAATTTTGTTCTTTCTTTTTTAATAAGGCAGATAGGGAAACATATTTCATTCGGCCAAGAGAATCCGGCTCTAAATAGCCAAATTCCCCCGAAGCTCCGGCATATACCCGGTTATGCCTATCTATGGCAATGGATTTAGCAGCGCTAATTTTGGGCAGCCCGATCACGTCCCAAGTAACCCCATCATACATCATCACCCCATCACCATTGGCGAAATAGAGGATGCCCAAACTATCCTGAGCCACGGCCCAATTTTGGGCATGAGCCTTCCCATAGTCATCTGGTGTATAGTTTTGGATATAGGGCAGTCCAACCTCCTTGAAATTTTCTGGAAGTGGGTCATTGTTTGGTTTCTGGGCAATTGTATGGCCCCCAACAAAACACTGGACAAGAAAAACAAATACCCGTATTTTTCCATTCATATTCCCGAAGTAATTTGCCTTATTAAGGTACTATTTTTTAAGTCGTCCGGCTATTTTTAACGGCTATAAATTGTAAAAAACAAGTGATATGGGTTTGTACTATAGTCCCAAAAATTTGTAGTTTACTTCTTTTTGAACCTATTTTTTCCCATAAGGCACTAAATTTTCTGTGTTCATGCGCATGGCAGGGGCAGACGGGTCGGGATGGAATAAAAAAAACCGAAGCTTTACGCTTCGGTTCTTAAGTTTTAATCGCATACCTGATTAGCCACCAGTATGGGTTCTACCACGTTTCGGTGGTTGGACAGCATTAAGTTTTCCGGTATGGGTTGGACCACGATCCGGTGGGGAAGCAGTCTTAGGTTTTTCCGCAATCAGCTTCTCTTTTGTCATTTTTTTTGTCCCCTTGTATTCTTTTTTCGGTGTATTCATAATATGTGCTTTTTAGACCTCTATAAATTTAGTAAATTTCCTTATTGCAAGCTCCAAAAATTTGGGCAAATATTTTAACTTTTATCGATGTTCTTAAAATTTAGATCTTCCGCTTCATGGTCGAATATTCGGGAAGAGAAACAACACGATCCATTAAGAAATTTGTCGAAATTCGGTACGTTGTTCAATTTTCAAAACAGCCCTACTAAACCATAACATCATGTCATCAAAAGAAGCGGTCCCAAATGAAAAAAAGTTTACTGCGAATTGGTGGGAACATACGTTTTTAAGGACTACGAATTCGTTTACAAAGGCAGCCGTATTTGAAGATTGTCTCCCGAAAAAGGAGACCCAAGCCATGAGAGCCAACATTTTGGACATTCTCCGAACGCAATGCAAATTAAAAACCACTTTGTATGGGTTTCGGGTTTATGTGGAGGGCAGGCAATTGACCGCCAAAGAATTGAACAGAATCTACAACTCACCCCCAAAAGATATAGATTCCCTTACCAGTTGGGCGCAAAGAACCTTTGGAAACCAGAAATTTGGAATCATAATCAACAGGGCTGAAAATTTAAACAATGAATTGGCAAAAAGAATGGCCCATAAAATTTCTCCCCTACTAAAAAAGGCAGGAACCCCGCTTTTAGGTATTAATTTTACTTTTTTTATCGGTAATTATGGCTGGACCCCAATCGGGATCCATCAAGATGACCCTGGCGAAAGTGTTATTCATTTCCACTTGGGGCCTGGTGAAAAAACCATGTATACATGGAACGAGAAGAAATATAAGAAACTCGCGGGCAAAAATAAGGCCAACAACAAAGATGAAGAAAAGTTTCTTCCCTATGCCAATGTCCATCTCTTTAAAGAAGGAGATTTGTTCTATATGCCGCCCAATGTTTACCATATTGGAAAATCGGATAATCTATCCGTTGGCCTGACACTTTGGTTCAACAACAAATTAAAAAGCGAATTGGCCATAAAACTATTAAAAGTCGTAGAAGACCAATATCTGGAAGGGAACACAGAAACCATGTTGCCCGATAAAAATGGAATTGAAGATCTAAGTGCATCGCGACAGGCCATAGATTTATTTAAGCTACCAAAAGATCTGGAAAACCTGCCTTTTAAAATCTTTATGAAAGAAATCTTTAAGATTCATAAGTACGCCTTGTCTAGTAATTCCGGCTATTGTACAAGTCCGCTTCCCAAAAAAAAGCAAACCGAATTCTCCATCGAGGACCATATTATGTTAGAAAAACCATTTGTTATTAAATATGTCGATTCCTTGGGTGGAAAAAACCTTTTGATTTTTATTAGGGGGGCAAAACTGGTCCTTCTGAATTTTGAGGGAATCAAAAGCCTTATCGATGAGATAAATAAAGGAAAAAAAGTGTCCGTTAAATACCTGTTATCGTTATTGGATAAGGATTGGAATGAGGATATTGGGATTTTTATCCTGAATTTGATCGACACCCATTATGGAATCCGAAAAGTTTGATCGGGGAGACTTTAAACCTTTTCTTAATTTAGCACTAATGTTGCAACCAGCGGGGAATTAAACCCTCAGAGATCAACAATGAATAAAGGTTAGAAAATAGATAAGGCCGAATCCCAATGATTTGAAAACAGTACATTTTTGGGATAGGCCCTTTATAACCAAATCAGATAACCCTAAACTGAAAGAGGCCGCCTTTTCAGGCAGCCTCCTCATTTTTAGGTGATGAAAATATTCGATTATATTTTATTTCCATCCACCCCTAACCTAAGGTACTTTTTTAGGTTGCCTTTCCTAATTTGGGCCTTGTACGTTTTTTTAACATCCTTGCCGTTGTTGTAGGAAACCAAATACGCATTGCTGTGCAGGGTCCATCCGGGATTTTCCTTGTAAATGGAATTCCGTACTGCAGGTGGAAGGGCAATATCCTTGAATCTCTCGGAAGATGTCAATATCTTTCCGTCCTTATCGTAGGTCGCACGAATGTTTCCGCCCTTTTGCCTAAAGGCAACTTGAAATTCCTCGGAACGATTGTCAAAGAAGGGCGATTTCTTGATATTGTACCGCGATGCCTTCTTTTCAAGTACCAGCACCCGGTCCGATATGGTCCCCTCGCTTACCCTGTCCATATAGGCCAGGTTCCTTGGGGCAACCTCTACCCCCGACAATTTTACTTCGTTGATTTTACTGTTTGTACCCTGTGAGTACCCTAGGCTGGCAATACCTAACATCATTGCACCAAAAACTGCTTTTTTCATGATCTTTGTTTTTAAAAGTTAATAATGGATATTTTTATTACAACAAAGTTTGGAAAAGTAAGCGGCATGGGTTTGTGGTATACTTCCGAAAGTTTGTACTATACTCCCGAAGTGCGGATTTTACAATTTTTAGAAGCTTTGTATGGTTAGAAAAAAACCGAAAGAGAATCCTTTGCTGTCAAAGTAAGCGACCCGAACTTGGTGCTTATAATCTATAAATGCCGTATCCCTCAAATGTATGTTGGGGTCAAAATCCGCCTATCCAACTTCGTTCTTTTTGTCTTTTACCAAAAAAAATCCGACTTATCGAGAATTTTGACCAAATTCGATTACAATAGCCTCTAAATAATGTTTTCGTAAACGTTTTGTTATTTATCCAAATTCAAGGCGTTTACATTTTTTCCGATCTGGTAGCCTTGTTGCAGACCCAGTTCAATGGCTTCCTTAAAATGGATGCCACCATACAACCTTGAAATGGCCGCCTCTTCGGCCAACTCATAAAAATTATTGAAACTCCTAGGTGTGCCATCCATATCCGTTCGGGTCTCATGGGTGCGATCCTTGAACGCATAACTCTCACCGAAAAAATCCGTCATAATTTCTGCCAGGGCGCCGGATTGAACGGAGTGTCCAGAAGTGTATTCCGGGAAAGGTGGGGTGCTCAAAATAGGTTTCCAATCGGGATCTATGTGTGCGTTGATATAGGTTATGGGCCTAGGATAAAGTGTTTCATATTTGACTTTCCAACAGGATATGAAAGCATCGGAAATCCCGATACCCAATTTTGCAAAAGCTTCTACGGATACCGATAAATCAAGATCTTTTTCCTTAATGATCTGATTGAGGATAGAAATGGAATGCCCCGGAGGAGTAGCGGTCGTTACCGGATCGTCCGACCAAAATTCCGCAATGGCCTTTTGATCCGGGGTAAGACTGTTGACCACATTGTAGACTTCCAGTGCCCGTTGATAACATATGGAGCTTTCCTCAACGGAATAGGCCGGGGGCGTCTCTGGTTGTACCGCACCATCCACGTCCGCTGTTAAAAACGGTCGGTTCGCACCCCAATAGGGCTGTAAGGCCGGGGT
>NZ_JBGTHY010000221.1:0-14501 GCF_041745955.1 Pricia sp. | reverse complement strand
GAGGCCATCGTATTCTTCACGGTCGCCATCATGGGGTTTGCTACCACTTTAGTGCTGACCCTTTCTTTTATGCAACTATTCAAAACACCCCGAAAAGCGCAGAAAAAAACGGTTTAAATTTAAAAATACCGTTTGTGTGTTATTTAATTAGCTGTATATTTGCATCCGCTTATTGAAAAAATAGGCGGTAAATCAAACAAATACACATTATATGTATGCAATCGTAGAGATGGCAGGGCAGCAATTTAAAGTTGCGAAAGACCAAAAAGTGTATGTACACCGTTTACAGACCGAAGAAGGCAAAAAGGTAACTTTTGGCAATGTACTTCTTTTGGGCGACGGATCGGACATCACCATTGGCGCCCCGGCCATAGACGGAGCCGCAGTCGAGGCCAAAGTCATTAGGCACCTTAGGGGTGACAAAGTAATCGTCTTCAAGAAGAAAAGACGTAAAGGGTACCAAAAGAAAAACGGACACCGTCAATCGCTGACCGAAATCGTAATCGAGAGTATCCTTACCAAAGGCGCTAAAAAATCCGATACTAAGGAGGAAGCAATAAAACCCAATTCCGCAAAAGCAACCGAAAGCAAGGCATCTTCTAAAAAGGAAGGTAAGGATACAATACAGGAGGCCACTGGAAAATCGGCACCTGTGGAAAAATCGGTAGCTTCAAAACCAAAGACTGAAAAGGCGGCCCCAAAAAAGGCGGCCCCAAAGAAAACGGAAACAAAGCCAAAATCCGACAAGGACGAGGTCAGCGAGAATTTGGTTACCCGTGCCGAGCATAGGGCAGAAGACCAACATATCGAAATCAATGTGGACAAGTTGCTTCACAGTATCGGCACATCCACAAAAGCGGATGCCGACGACTTGAAGGAAATCAACGGTATCGGTCCCGCTTATGAGGAAAAGTTGAACGAAGTGGGCGTCTATACCTACGAACAGATCAGTAAACTGAAGGCCGCCGATAGGGACGAGCTTTCTGCACTGGACGGTATTACCCGCGAAAAAATTGAATCCGAAGAATGGGTAAAACAGGCCAAGGAATTGCTTAAGAAGAAGTAAGCCGGTTGCAGTAAGCCGCAGCACCTAGACTTCGGGAATAATCAATAATTAAGAATCAATAATTTTTTAAGCCATGGCACATAAAAAAGGAGTAGGTAGTTCTAAAAACGGTAGGGAATCGGAATCGAAACGCTTGGGCGTTAAGATTTTCGGTGGCCAGGCCGCTACCGCCGGCAATATAATTGTCAGACAACGCGGTACAAAACACAATCCCGGCCAAAACGTATATCTTGGAAAAGATCACACCTTACACGCCCGTGTAGACGGTCTTGTGAAATTCGAAAAGAAAGTCGGTGGAAAGTCGTATGTTTCCATTGAACCTTTTGAGGCTTAATTACATTCGATACGCTAATAATTAAAAAACCCTCTTCAGCCTTTTGGAGAGGGTTTTTTAATTTTTCGACTAGTGTGCCTGCCTGCCATGATGCAGATCTCCAACAACTAAAATCTAGTATCTGTAGTACTCCGGCTTGAACGGTCCCTTTACTTCCACTCCGATATACTCCGCCTGATCGGGCTTCAGTTCTGTAAGTTCCGCATCTAGACGTGATAAGTGCAGTTCCGCCACTTTTTCGTCCAAGTGCTTGGGAAGCATGTACACCTCGTTTTCGTAGTTGTCGCTGTTCTTCCAAAGTTCGATCTGTGCCAAAGTTTGGTTCGTGAACGAGTTGCTCATTACGAAGCTTGGGTGGCCGGTAGCACAGCCCAAATTGACCAAACGGCCCTCTGCGAGTACAATAATATCTTTACCATCAATGGTATACTTGTCTACCTGAGGTTTAATTTCATCTTTGGTGTCGCCATAGTTTTTGTTCAGCCATGCCATATCGATCTCATTGTCGAAGTGGCCGATATTACAGACAATGGCCTTGTCTTTCATCGCCTTGAAATGTTCTGGGCGGATGATATCCTTATTTCCGGTCGTGGTGATTATGATATCGGCCTTGCCGACTACATTTTCCAATCTTTTTACCTCGAACCCGTCCATACAGGCCTGCAGGGCGCAGATGGGATCGATTTCGGTGACGGTAATGATGGAGCCGGCGCCTTTAAAGGAAGCGGCAGTGCCTTTTCCCACGTCCCCGTAACCACAAACCACCACTTTTTTTCCGGCGAGCATGGTATCGGTCGCACGGCGAATGGCATCGACGGCACTTTCGCGGCAGCCGAATTTATTATCGAACTTTGATTTGGTAACGGAATCGTTCACGTTGATAGCGGGCATGGGAAGCGTTCCTTTTTTCACGCGCTCATAAAGCCGGTGAACCCCGGTAGTAGTTTCTTCGGAAAGGCCGTTGATGTTACCGGACAGTTCAGGGTATTGGTCCAATACCATATTGGTGAGATCACCACCATCGTCCAAAATCATGTTCAGGGGCTTGCGGTCCTCGCCAAAGAACAAGGTCTGTTCGATACACCAGTTGAATTCCTCTTCGTTCATGCCTTTCCAGGCATAAACGGGAATACCGGCAGCGGCAATGGCGGCAGCGGCGTGGTCCTGTGTAGAGAAGATGTTGCAAGAACTCCACGTAACCTCCGCGCCCAAGGCAACTAAAGTCTCGATAAGTACGGCGGTCTGGATGGTCATATGAAGACATCCGGCGATACGCGCGCCTTTTAGGGGCTGCTCGTTTCCGTATTCTTCACGCAATGACATCAGTCCAGGCATTTCGGCCTCGGCGAGTTCGATTTCCTTTCTTCCCCAGTCCGCCAAGGCGATATCCTTTACTTTATGGGGTACAAATGCTACAGTTTTGGTATCCATCTTCTTTTTATTTTTTACTTTCGTTACTATCCATGGATACGGACTATTGTTTGGGATAATCCGTAAGCTGTCAAAGTTAAGAAAATCGTTTATAAACCTATGCCTCTTTACAATACATTAACGGTAAGCGCCTCGACCAAGGCTTTTCTTTGGCAGGTAACGGAATCGGAGTCCGAACTTTCTAAAGGGATTTCCTTAACGCCACATTGCGAAAAAAGGATGGAAGGTATGAAATCGGAATTGCACCGCAGGGCATTTTTGAGCATCCGCCATTTGATGGCACAGGCCGGCCATGTCGATCAAGACCTCTATTACGACGAGGCCGGGAAACCGCACCTAAAGAATGGGAGCAAGATTTCCATTACGCACTCGCACCATTTCACGGGCATTATTGTCAGTTCGGATAAGGAAGTAGGCATCGACATCGAAATGCAGCGGGAAAAGATACTGCGCATTGCCCATAAATTTACACCCATCGAAGAATATAGTACCATCGCCAATACCGATGCGCTGATCCGAAAGCTGACCATCGTTTGGGGCGCCAAGGAAGCCCTATATAAAATTTATCCCGAGCCGGGACTCAGTTTTCTGCACCATATCAACGTAAAGGATTTTTCTTTCGAGGATGACCGCACCACCGCAGGCATACTTTATAAGGGGGTGGAGTCGTTCTATATGATCGAATTTTTGGAGTTTGAGGGTTTCACGTGCGTCTATGCGATAAAAAGTTAGTTGAGGGTGAAATGCGAAATAGATTCCCGTCGCAGCCTGTGCTGGGCACAACCTAAGTACGGGAACGACAAAGATACAGTTATGAACATATCCGTAGAATTAACCTTCTCCCCTTTACAAAGCGATTTCGAAGTCCACATCATCGGTTTTATCAAAAAGCTCCGGGCATCGGGACTGACGGTTTTAGAAAATCCGCTCAGTACCCAGGTCTATGGCGATTATGATAGGGTGATGAAGGTGCTGAACGAAGAGATAAAAACTGCTTTTGATTTGATGGACAAGGGCTTACTCTATCTAAAAATCGTAAAATCGGACCGCAGCGCGTATGAGCCCCATTTTTGATTGGATCTTTGCGCAGTACGAAGGTATCCCTACCCATTTGGTGGTATTGGAAATCATTGCCGTGGTCTTCGGGTTTTTGAGCGTATGGTATTCCAAGCGGGAGAACATCCTTGTTTTTCCGACCGGGATCATTAGTACGGCCATCTTTGTATACATCCTATTAGTTTTCGGACTTTTGGGCGATATGCTGATCAATGCCTACTATTTTTCCATGAGTATCTATGGCTGGTATGTTTGGACGCGCAAGGTCGATACTACCCATTTTATTGCCATTACCGAAACGACATCCAAAGAAAACAGACAATCCCTTATCCTATTTATGGCCGCGGTTATTTTCGTGTGTGCCATATATCTCTATTTCGATAAGTTCAATAATTGGACGGCCTATGTCGACACCTTGACCACCGCCATCTTTTTCGTAGGGATGTGGCTGATGGCCAAAAAGAAATTGGAAAATTGGGTGTATTGGATAATCGGGGATATCATATCGGTTCCTTTATATTGGTATAAAGGACTTATATTTACTTCGCTGCAATACTTTTTATTCACCATCATTGCCGTCTATGGATATCTTGCATGGAAGAAAAGCTTAAACAAAAGTCCTCGGACGTTATTAAGGTAGTTCTTTTTGGCCCGGAATCCACAGGAAAGACTACCTTGTCCGAGCAACTCGCCCGCCATTACAACACGGTTTGGGTGCCGGAATATGCCCGGGAATACCTTCAGAAAAAGTGGAACGACGAGCGCAAGACCTGTGAACCCCATGACCTATTGCCTATCGCCGAAGGGCAGATGCAGTTGGAAAACGAACTGACCGAAAAAGCAACGCATATTCTCATCTGCGATACCGATCTGCTCGAAACCAAAGTATATTCCGAAGCTTATTACATAGGTAATTGCGACCCCTTACTGGAAAAGTATGCGCTTCAAAATACGTATGACCTATACCTATTGACCTATGTAGACATCCCGTGGGTGGGCGACGATTTAAGGGATAAGCCCAATGAGCGTGAAAAGATGTTTGCTTATTTCAAGGAAACTTTGGAAAAATATAATAGGAATTTTGTTATATTGAAGGGCGATAAAAAAACACGGTTGGAGACGGCCGTTTCGAAAATCGATAAACTGACATTAAAACCATGACACTGACAAAGAACGATTTAGAACTACTATCCAAAAAAGGAATTTCCGAAAGAAAGGTAAACGCGCAGATCGAAACCTTTAAAGAAGGGATACCCTTTGTACAACTCGAAAAGGCCGTAACGGTAGGGGAAGGGATTTCGAAGTTCACGCCCGAGGAGGAAAAGCAGCTTATTGAGCGGTTTGATGCGGCGCAAGACGAAATGGCATTGCTTAAGTTCGTACCGGCTTCGGGCGCGGCATCGCGTATGTTCAGGGCGCTGTTCAATTTTTTGGAAGCCTATGATCCATCCGAAGAAAGCTTGGACGATTATTTTGAACGATCGGGCGATACCGATATGAAGACGTTTCATGAAGGCCTTACCGATTTTCCCTTTTATAAGATCGTAGAACATCGCATTACCGGAAGGGCATCCTCTAAAGACGAAGAAGTATATCTGTTCGTAAAGGAAATGATGTCGGAGGATGCGTTGAACTATGGATTCTATCCGAAGGGACTTTTACCGTTCCACAAATATAGCGACCATACCGCTACGCCTTTTGAAGAACATCTAAAGGAAGCATCGGCGTATGCCAAAACCGGCGATACCGCAACATTACATTTCACCATTTCCGAACAGCACGGCGATATGTTCAACAAAGAATTCTCGAATTGTAAGGGTAGGGTTTCATCCGCAATGCAGACTTCGTTCAACGTCAGCTATTCCTATCAAAAACCATCGACGGATACCATTGCCGTAGATATGGACAACGAACCTTTTCGCACAGACGATGGTAATGTGCTGTTCAGGCCCGGTGGCCACGGCGCCCTGATAGAAAACCTGAACGAACAAGATGCCGACATCGTCTTTATAAAGAATATCGACAATGTAACCGTACCCAGATTTGCCAATGATGTAGTCGATAGTAAAAAGGTATTGGCCGGTGTGTTGCTCAAAGTGCAGGCAAAGGCCTTTGAATATGCAAAACGCTTGAATGATGGCGATTTGACCGCTGGGCAACTGGACGAAATCAAAACTTTTTTGGAAAGTGAACTCAACGGACGCCTTTCCGATACTTTTGCCAGTTTTAATATCGGACAACAGATCGATATAGTAAAGGATAAAATAAACAGGCCCATCCGTATTTGCGGTATGGTGAAGAACGAGGGCGAGCCAGGGGGAGGTCCGTTTTGGGTCAAAGACCGAAATGGAAACGTGTCGCTACAGATCATCGAATCGGCCCAGATCGATATGAACAGGTCCGATCAGGCTGATATCCTTAAAAACGCGACCCACTTCAATCCCGTTGATCTAGTGTGCGGTATCAAGAACTATAAGGGAGAAAAGTACGACTTGATGAATTTTGTAGATACCAAGCAAGGCTTCATTACCGGAAAGACCAAAGATGGCCGGGAGCTGAAAGCTTTGGAACTGCCCGGATTATGGAACGGGGCCATGGCCTATTGGAATACCCTATTCGTAGAGGTGCCCCTGCAGACGTTCAGTCCCGTTAAAACCGTGAACGATCTATTGAAACCCGTACATCAAGTCAAATAGTGTAGGGCGATTTCTCCAACTATTCCGATAAAACCTAAAAAAGTGTGTAAACCTTACACACTTTTTTAGGTTTTTACACACTGGTATACATGCCTATATTAATTTAAATATAATTAAGTATCTGATAATCAGTGTTTTTATACGATATTTGGTGTTATTTCATGATTGGCACTATTTTCCCTTTATACTAATCGACTATCAAAATGAACTGATACTCAAAACAAATAAATACAAATTTTAATTTAAACACACACAAAATGAAAAATTTAATGATTGCCGCAGTACTTGCCCTTGGGACAATGACTGCTTTCGCACAAGAAGAGACTGCTGTTGAAGAAACTGCTACTGAAGCTACCGAAGCTGTAGAGGAATCTACTGAAGAGGCTACCGAAGCTGTTGAAGAGTCGGCTGAAGAAGCTGTCGAAGAAACTACCGAGGTTGCTGAAGAAGCTACCGAAGAAGTTGCTGCCCAAGACGGTTTCAACGAAGTTGCTACAGAAGAAGTACCAGAAGCTATCACTGCCGCTTTGGAAGAGGCGCATCCTGGATCTTCTATCGACAAGGCTTCTATGAATGCAGATGGTCAATACAAATTGGAAGTTACTACCGAAGACGGTGAGTCAGCTAAATTGTATGCCGATGCCGAAGGTAACTGGATTGAAATGTAATTCGAGACATTATCTCGCCAAGCTTTTATAGCTTGGTACTGAAAAGCCCCGATTGCCGAAAGGTAGTCGGGGCTTTTTTATGGGGTCAAATCGAGGATGACAAGGTTTTAGAGGATGACAAAGTTTATCGGAGTTGAAATTTTTGTACCTCCCTTGGCTATTGTCTCTTTTGAGTTCCTAGAGCTACTTTGTCAAAGTTTTTGAGCCAGCTTCTTTGCCAAAGGTAAATTGGGTATCTATCAGGGAGACCGAAACTTCAAGCGTCGTATACATTTTACACGCTTTCCAAAAATAAGTATACAGAATTACACAGTTTCAAATCCGTTCAAATTTTTTAAAATTCTGAATATCAGCGCAATAGGACTTTATTGTGTTTTGGTATCATTATTTCAATACTAATTTCAGTTTAACAAATTAAAACTAGAACCATGAAAAATTTAATGATCGCCGCAGTATTGTCCTTAGGAACAATGACTGCTTTTGCTCAAGAAGAAAACGCCGTTGAAGAAGCTGGAACAGCTGTTGAAGAAACTGCAACTGAAGCTACAGAGGCTGTTGAAGAAACGGCTACCGATGCAGTAGATGCCGAAACTACCGATGCAGTAGAGGCCACCCAAGGTGATTTCGCCGAAGTAGGTGCAGATGAATTACCAGAATCGGTAACTGCAGCAGTATCTAAAAATTATCCAACTGCCTCTATCGACAAGGCATACGTTAATGAAGCAAATCAATACAAGTTAGAAGTATCATTGGAAGATGGTACAGCCGGAACTTTGTACGCTGACGAAAACGGTAACTGGATCGAAATGTAAATATCTGAAGTTATTTGTTTTGTATCAAGTTGGTTTGGTCGGAAAGGGGTCGTATTTATGCGACCCCTTTTTTTTTGGTTTAAATGTATTGAAAGTCCGCTCCAGACCTATTCGTAATTTCATGGCTCAATAGGCATCCAAAGGTGTAATTGTTCCCTTGAATAAATTAAGGTACGTGAGCTATTGGAAAAATGCGGGACATCAAAACAGGACTACCTTCGATAGGGGTAACGATCTAGAATTAAAAGCCTAAAGAATAAACAATTTGAACTGTAGAATTTTTATACGATCTACACAGTGGTACACAGAATTACACACTCATAATACTCATGTTAAAATATAAACTACTATCAATCAATGGCTTATAAATAGTAATATTTTTGGTACACTTTTTTCAATGTACACTATGAATTTAATTTATTTAATCCAAAATTAGAACATCATGAAAAAGTTATTTATCACAGCCGTATTTGCATTAGGAAGTTTAACCGCCTTTGCTCAAGAAGAGCAAGCTACCGAGGCCCAAGATGCTGCAACTGAAGTACAGGAAGAGGCTACTGAAGTACAGGAAGAGGCTACTGATGCCGCGGCCGAAGGTCAAGAGGCTGCAACTGAAGCTGTTGCCCAAGACGATTTCAGCGAAATCGCTATCGAAGAAGTCCCTGAAGCCGTTACTTCAATGATCGAGACTAACTATCCAGGTGCTACTGTAAACAGTGCTGCCAAGAACGAAGCTGGTCATTACAAAGTAGAGGTTTCTTTGGAGGATGGAACTTCAGGTGCCCTTATCGTTGACGAAGAAGGTAACGCTGTTGAGCAGTAAGAATAATTAAGTCGCTTGGGGAAACCCAATGGCGGATAATGGAAAGGGAACCGTTTTTTGAAACGGTTCCCTTTTTTATGCGGTATAGCGTAGTTGTTCTAATGAGGATGCATATCGGATAAAGACTTTTTAAGATAAATTTAGTTAAAAAACGGCTTTCTTGTGGTATTTTTACATGGTTACTACTTACTGATTCCAAGAACGCAATATGCCAAACCTTTTGATTATTGAAGACGATGCAGCATTCTGCCAAATGCTCCAAAAGTTTTTGACCAAACACGGCTACGACGTAGAGATCAGTTTTACCGCACCGGACGCCAAAGAGAAGTTCGAGAACAATAACTTCGACCTTATCCTTACCGACTTGAGGCTGCCCGATTACGATGGCATACAGCTGTTGGGCGATATCAAGAGCGTGAACCCGAAGACCCAAGTAATAGTAATGACCGGTTACGCCGAGGTAGGCTCGGCCGTTAACGCGATGAAAAAGGGGGCGTTTGACTACATTTCAAAGCCTTTTACCCCTGATGAGATCGTAATGATTCTTGACAATGCCCTTAAATCCCAAATACCTAGGGACTCAGATTTACGGGTCACACATGCAAATCCTAGTTCGCAGGAAAACGGGAACGGTTCCCCGAGAAGCGAACTCCCGAAAGTAAACATATCTGATGAAACGGTAGTCAAAGGTATTAGCGAGGCATCCCAAAAATTACTGCAGTATATCGATTTAGTGGCGCCGACCGATATGTCCGTCTTGATTACGGGAGAGAGTGGCACCGGAAAAGAAGTTACCGCCAAGGCCATACACGATGGCAGTAAACGAAAAGGCTTTAATTTCATTGCGGTGGACTGTGGTGCTATTCCCAAGGAATTGGCGACAAGCGAATTTTTTGGCCATATCAAAGGAAGTTTCACGGGTGCCATTGAAGATAAGATGGGCAATTTTGAGGCGGCCGATAAGGGTACTTTGTTTTTAGACGAAGTGGGAAATCTATCCTATGAAAATCAGATACAACTACTCCGTGCCTTGCAGGAACGTAAGATTAAAAGGGTAGGCAGTACCAAGGAAATCGGGGTAGATGTGCGTATCATCACCGCTACGAACGAAGATTTGACCGAGGCGGTAGAAGCGGGAACCTTCCGCGAGGACCTTTACCATCGGCTGAACGAATTTTCGATTCAGATACCTTCTTTGGAAGAGCGGTTCGAAGACCTTACCCTTTTCGCCGAGAACTTTTTGCGAAAGGCGAATACCGTTCTCCATAAAAATGTGGACGGTTTTTCGGATGAGGTGTGGGAGGCCTTTCAGCAGTACCGTTGGCCCGGAAACCTTCGTGAACTACAGAATGTCATCAAAAGGGCCGTTCTATTGACCACTGGCGATGAGGTGCAGCTAGCTGCCCTGCCTAAGGAAGTTTTGCAGCCACAGGAAAGGGAATCGGTGGCCGATGGTTTTTCTAAATCCGAATTTGAAAAGGATAGGATAATCAAGGCGCTGAAAAAAACGAACTTCAATAAATCAAAAGCTGCCAAGTTGCTACAGGTAACGCGAAAGACACTGTACAACAAGATCAACCACTATAACTTGGATCTTTAGCCTAATTCATCACAGGCCGCTCTTCCATTTCGGAAACAAGGGCCTTCACATGGGTTTTAAGTTGCCGTAGGGACAGCAATAGCGCCTCGCTATCCATTTTTTCGGTAGTCGCAAGCTCCATTTTTTCCAAAATGGAAACAGACTCCCTTACCTTCAATTGGCGAAACATAGGAAGCATCCGGTGGGCGACATGGTTAACCTGGTCGTAGTCGTTCGCCACAACGGTCTCCTCCAAAAGCTGCATATTGGTTCGCGTGTCGTTTAAAAAGGTTTGGAGTACCTCATAAATGGCATCTTCGTTTTTTCCTAAAAAAGAGTGGATAATATCGAGGTTGTATAATATCGGGCTTTCTGGCGATTCCACGGCAGCTTCTTCTTTTTTCGGTGCTTTAGCGGTAGCGATGCCCAATAATTTTAAGGTGGCGACCAGTTCACCTTTGGTAAAAGGTTTTTGTAGCACTTGGGTAAAGCCTATGCTGGTATAGGATTCAGGCCCTAGATCTCTCCGGCCGGTCATGGCGATAATGGGCTGATCGGAGTAGTGTTCATACTTGCCCGACCGCAGGCGTTTTAGAACTTCGAAACCGGTTACCTGGGGCATTTGAATATCGGTTAGTACAATATCATAGGCCAAATGAGAATCTTCTTCTATAGAAAGAAAATTGGTAAAGGTGTGGGCGGTAATACCCATGCTTTCGGCCAGTTCGCGCAACATATGCAGCAGCGAGGTGTCGTCGTCGATGATCAGCATCCGCAGTTTTGGGGCCATGTAGGGCATTTCTTTATCCGCTTCCCGTACCGCGTTGGTAATCTCTAAGGGTAGTTGAAAGGTAAACGTGCTGCCCTCGCCCAATTTGCTCTGTAACGTCAAGGAACCATGCAGCAGTTCGGCCAGTTTTTTCGATATGGTGAGTCCTAATCCATGGCCACCGAATTTTTTTTCGGTATCGCTATCGGCTTGGGTAAATTCCTTGAAAATGAGATATTGTTTTTCTTTGGCGATTCCGATACCGGTATCCGTAACCCCGATTTTTGCAATCAGTTCTTTCCCTCTTCCGCCATCTGCCGTGGCGGTGATTTTAATGTGGCCGTTTTCGGTGAATTTAAAGGCATTTCCGATGAGATTGGTCAGTACTTGGCGTATCCTGAAAGGGTCTCCCAAAACGGTTTTTTCAAGTTCGGGAGCGATATCGAGTATCAATTTCAATTTTTTGCTGGCGTGAAGTGCTTGAAGGTTTTCGGCGGTTTCCTGAATTAAATTGGCCGCTATGAAGGGTACTTTTTCGATGTTCAGTTTTCCGGCCTCCAGTTTTGAGAAGTCCAAAAGGTCGTTTACTAGATTGCCTACATATTCCGATGCCGATTTTACATTTTTAATGTATCCTTTCTGTTTTTTGGTCAGCTCGGTGCTCTCTAGAAGTTCAGAATATCCACTGATGGTGTTCAATGGGGTACGCAGGTCATGGCTAACGGTCGATATTAGCTGTTCCCTACTTTTTAAAAGGGATTCCGAGAATTTTTTCTCCTTTTCCAACTTCACCCGATATGTTTGAACTTTCCAATAATCCCGGGTAATCAAGAAAGAGAAGATGCCGACGATAAAGAAGCCGATTAAGGCGGCAAGCCCGGCAATACGGGTCGTTCTTTTGAGTGCGGCCTGTTTTTTTAGGTTGCTCTCGTAACTACTGGCCATCACCTCTTGTTCGAACGCCGTAATGATGTTCTGAAGCTGTCGGGAAAGCTCCCGGTCGTTTCGGTTCACCTCCAGTTCTTTGCGGGTCAGCGAATACCGTGATCTGGAATCCTGGAGTTTTGCTTTTCGCAGCATTTCCTTCGATGCACTCAGAATGGAATCAATATAAGCGTTATTGGCCGTGCCATCGGCATTTATGGGAGCATTTTTGTTAATGAGCGCAGCATACTCCCGTAGCGATTTTTGGACTTTCGGTGATTCTTGGGCGAAATTCGGAAAGAGGTTTTCGGCTGAAAATTTACCATAGGACTCGTTGATTTTTTCAAATTCCTTCAAGGCTTTGTCCAAAGAATTGTTCGAGGTGCTTTTTAGTTTGAGGCGTTTCAACTCATTATTATTTGCGACCTTTTGCCCCAAAAGTTGCTGTAGGCTATCCAAAAGACTTTTTTGTTCGCTGCCCTGCATGAGCTGTTTCAAGGTGTCGATTTCGAGCTGTATCGAGTCGATACGAAGGGCGTAGGCGTCGAAATTAGTATTTGCATCGCCCTCTAACGCCAATTTCGAAAGGCTTTCGGCCTCGTAGAGATTGGTCACCAAAGTACTGGTACGCAATAGTTTTACATCATTGCCGTCCGAGGTCTCCGTAGAGATATAGGTTTTTATTTCCGTATAGACAAAGTAGCCTACCGCGGTCGCCAAAACGGCCAATATCAAATAGCTGGCCACGATTTTAAGGGTGAATTTATTTTTGGATTTTTTGGATTCGCTTACCATATATTCAGTGACTATAAACCTTGTTAAAAATACGGATATAAAGCAGATAGGGTTTATAAGGAAGCGTTAATTGTTGCATTGTTGGTCCTTGGGAGTAATTTTTTTCAATTTTTAGTTATGAATTCCACTACGGGAACACTATCTTTACACCATCTCAAAGGGGTGCTAATTCCCGAACTGATTCAGGCGGGTCCTGAAAACAAGTTTAGGATGAAGCTGAGATCATACCCAATGAACCTGGGCGGGTAATGCCGCCAAGGGATGGTACGAGTTTTGCGTACTGCTTGGAAATTCTACGTCCTTGACTGGACAAAAATCATGTTTAACTTAGAATAATAGCCCCTTTTATTCGTAAATATTTTTTACGGATGAAAACTATATTCACAATTACGGCTCTTTTCGGGCTGACCACGGGCATATCGGCCCAAGAACAACAAATCGATGCTGCAGAGGGAACAAAAGTTGTACTCGACGAAGTATTCGTACAGGCCGTGCGCGTCACCAAGTCCGCCCCGGTAACCTTCTCCAATTTGAAAAAGGAAGAAATTGCCCCGCGTAATTTAGGGCAGGATATTCCTGTGCTCCTCAACTTTTTGCCGGCCGTGGTAACGACCTCCAATGCCGGGGCCGGGGTAGGGTATACCGGTATCCGGGTGCGTGGTAGCGATGCCACAAGGGTAAACGTAACGATTAATGGTATACCGTACAATGACTCGGAATCGCACGGTACTTTTTGGGTCAATATGCCCGATTTTGCTTCCTCCATAGAAAGCCTGCAATTACAACGCGGCGTCGGTACGTCTACGAACGGCGCCGGAGCGTTCGGTGCCAGTCTGAATTTGTTGACCGATGCGGTTTCCGAAACCGCCTACGGACAGGTTTCCTCTTCCATCGGAAGTTTTAATACCCTTAGGAACAACATCAAGTTCAGTACCGGTTTACTGAACGAACATGTCGAAATCTCTGGCAGATTATCTAGAATTTCTTCGGATGGGTATGTAGATAGGGCATCCTCCGATCTGGACTCCTATTTTTTGCAAGCCGCTTACAAACATGACAACACCTTGATAAAGGCCTTGCTTTTTGGAGGTCATGAGGTTACCTATCAGTCCTGGAACGGTATCGATGCCGAGACCTTGAATGAAAACCGTACCTACAATACCGCCGGGGAATATACCGATGAAGAAGGCATTACCAAGTTCTACGACAACGAGGTCGATAATTATAAACAAGACCATGCCCAGCTCCTTTGGAACGAGCAGCTCTCCGATGCCTGGAGTACCAATATCGCTTTTCACTTTACGCACGGTCGCGGCTATTTCGAGCAGTACAGGGAAGATGAATCCTTTGCCGAATATGGATTTGAACCACTGACTTTTAACGATTCGCTGATAAACACCACCGACCTGATACGTCGCCGTTGGCTTGATAACGATTTCTATGGCACCGTTTTTTCCGCCAATTATTCCAAAAATAATCTAGGACTTATTTTTGGAGGGGGTCTTAACCGCTATGAGGGCGCACATTTCGGTGAAGTTATTTGGGCCC
>NZ_JBGTHY010000220.1:0-7694 GCF_041745955.1 Pricia sp. | reverse complement strand
TAGCGCTTTAGAAGTGAACCTTTTGGCCGCTTCCGAAATCGCCAGGCAACTGCGCCTTCGCGATATGGGCGGTATCATCGTGGTGGACTTTATCGATATGGTAAAGGCACCGCACCGAAGAAAGCTTTTCGATCATCTTCGCAATGAGATGAAAGACGATCGCGCCAAGCATAAAATTCTGCCGCCCAGTAAGTTCGGGCTTATACAGATAACACGGCAACGCGTTCGTCCCGAAATGAACATCAAGACGACCGAAGAGAACCCTAACGGGAGCGGAAAAGAAGTTGAAGCCCCGATCGTTTTGGTAGATAAAATCAATTTCGATCTCGAAAAGTTGCTGAAAGGGCCTAAAAAGGATGAGAAGATTACCTTGAACATCCACCCTTTTATCGCGGCGTACATTACGAAAGGCTTTCCATCCATGCGTTCCAAATGGTTTTTGGAGCATAAAAAATGGGTGAAAATACAGCCACGCGATGCCTATACGTATCTCGAATATCGTTTTACGGATAAAGATGGTAAGACCGTATATTAAATTTTAAAAGCGACTCTTCGGCAACGAGGGGTCGCTTTTTTTGTTTAAATTATCGCTATTTTCATTTCATGATTTCAACCGAGGAAATAGGAATAATCTTATTTATTATTCCTCAACAATCCCCATAATCTCGTTACAGAATGACGAAAGCCTACTCCCTTAGCGAAGCCACTAAAAAACTCGAAGGCTACTGCTCTTACCAAGAGCGCTGTCACAAAGAGGTAGTGAACAAATTGCGGGAAATTCGTATGATTCCCGAGGCGATAGACCAAATTGTAGTACATCTTATCGACCATGACTATTTAAATGAAGAGCGTTTTGCCAAAAGCTTCGCCCGCGGAAAGTTCACTATTAAAAAATGGGGGCGAAAACGGATTACGTTGGAGCTGAAACAGCGCAGTATTTCAAGGTTCAATATTAAGACGGCATTGCAAGAAATCAACCAGACCGATTATCTTGAAACCTTCGATGCCCTTGCCGATAAAAGATTGGCCCAAATTACCGAAAAGAACCGGTTAAAAAGAAGAAAAAAACTGGCTGATTATCTACTATATCGCGGATGGGAAAGTGATTTGGTCTATGGGAAAATCAAGGAACTAGTTCCGTGAAACGAAGTATGCTTTTCGCAACAGTACCCTGCCCCAATGACAAAAAAATGAGTCGCCAAAGACAGGTTCCGCCCAATCATACCAAAATCGAAGTCACATCGAACGCCCAATGCCCAATGCCCAATGCTTTAAGAATCTACAAAAAGTTAAAAGAAGCCCCCAAATTGATGGTAAACTGATTGTGAAGTTCTTCTGCTGGCCTCAAATCGCCCGTATCGTAGCGTGCAATGGGAAAGCCCAATTCTGTAAACACCCCGAAACCCTCTGAAAAGAAATACCGTGCGCCGGTATGGAAACCGAAATTCTTAAGCCCCAGATCAAGACCAGGATACAGATCGAATCGGTCGCTCACACCCATTACCGGCCCAAGATGGGCACTGAACCTTGCTTTGGCATCGAAGCGTTCTCGGGCACCGCTATCAAGACCGCTGCCGATACCCAGGGAATACGATGAAGTTGCGCCAATCGATATATTCTCGCCTAGCCCGTAATCGTAGGAGGCCGTTATACCCGTACCGTTATCCTGTAAATTGGCGCCGACCTGAAATTTTTGATCGCCCTTGCCGGAGTATCCTTGTGCCAGTACCGAAGTAGTTCCGACCAATAAAAGTAAAATAGCTATATAATTTTTCACACGTATGAATTTAGAACATTAATTGAAAGTACAAATTTACGAAACGATATCAGATTATAGTAACAACAGGTACGGGATTCGGTCTGGGGTTTTTTCAAGGTTTAAGTCTCAGTTCAAGGTTTAAAGTAGATGTATTGCCCATGCCTAGATAGCATTGGTCCGCGCTACTGCCTTCGCGTTTTTATGCTCTATCCACTTTTGGCCTTGTATTTTGCGCATGGCGATATCGAAGCTTCGCATTATTATGATGTTGTACAAGCCTTTGGCGAAGTTGAAGGGATTTTTGGGCCAAGCCCTTAAGCTCATCGAAAACCCTGGCGTTACATATTTCATGTAGTGCCAGTAGCCTTCGGGCATGTAGAGAACATCGCCATGGTTAAGTTCCGTTCTGAAGCCGTGGGCGGATTTTAAGGCCGGCCATTTTTCGAAATCGGGATTTTCGAAATCGATACTTTCATGGGTTATCAAGGAATGTGGCACCTTATACAGGTACTTTGTCTCGGATTGTGGAAACAGAATACATTCCTTTTTTCCTTCGAAATGGAAATGGAAAATATTGGACATATCGATATCGTAATGCATAAAAGTAAAGGAATCCCGTCCTCCAAAAAACAGCATGGGCAGTTTTTTCTTTAATTTGAGTCCGAAATCGGGAAAACTGAAATCCTTTTGCAATTGCGGTACTTCCTTCAATATGTTCCAAAGGAAGATACGATACTTGGTAGGTTGTGATTTCAATAGATCCACGTAATCGGACATCTTCATCAGGGCATGCGGCTCGTTAAATCCATCTTCATGGTTTACCGGCCGATCATCATATAAAGGCACGATCTTGTCACCGGCAACCTTTTTTATGTAGTCTAAACTCCATTTTTGAGTAGCCGGCCAGTCATCGACGGCATGTTCGATGACCACCGGCTTTTGCGGCTTGAAATATTTTTCTAAAAAAATTTCCTTGGTAATGGACTTTACCCTTGGAACAGCTTCTAAATTCAAGGCTTTCGGATTGAAAAAAAGTTTAAATTGAAAGAGGCAAATTTAATTATCCGTTAAGGATAAACTTCTTAAATCTATTCTAAATTCATTGCCTCTGTTAGCGAATTTCGAGGAAGAGCATAAAATTTTCTAGCGACAGAGATTTCACAACAAAGAGTGGGTAGGAGATTTACCGTCCTTACCGGTCGGTGATGGTGACGGATGGTTTGGGTTTCGCCTTAGCCGTTTCGTTGCGCTCGATGGAATGCCCCGGTCGGGTCCATTTTGGTTTTTCGCCCAAAGGATGTAGTTGCGATTCAGAAGCTTCTACAGTCTTTGGTTGGGAGACTTTCGTGAAGGGTTTTTGAGGGGTCAGTCCCAATAACTTGAACATGGCCATATCTTCGCCAACATCGGGATTGGGGGTGGTCAACAGTTTATCGCCTGCAAAAATGGAGTTCGCCCCGGCAAAGAAGCACATCGCCTGCCCTTCTAGGCTCATTTCGGTACGCCCGGCCGACAGCCTCACTTGCGTTTCTGGCATCACGATCCGGGTCGTGGCTACCATACGGATCATTTCCCAGATACTGATGGGTTCCATTTCGGCCATTGGTGTACCTGCGACCGGCACCAACGCATTGATCGGCACGGATTCGGGCTGTGGGTTCAAACTCGATAGCGCGACCAACATACCTGCCCGATCTTCCAAAGCTTCACCCATACCGATAATTCCGCCACTACAAACGGTCACATTGCTCTTACGTACATTCTCTATGGTATCCAATCGGTCTTGGAAGGCACGTGTGGAAATCACATCCTTATAGTAATCCTCGGAAGTATCCAGATTATGGTTGTAGGCGTAGAGTCCCGCTTCAGCAAGACGTTTCGCCTGATTTTCGGTGATCATCCCCAAGGTACAGCAGACCTCCATATCCAATTTATTGATGGTACGCACCATTTCCAGTACCTGATCGAATTCGTGGCCATCCTTGACATTACGCCAAGCAGCGCCCATACAGACGCGGGAACTTCCCGAAGCTTTCGCCCTTAAGGCCTGTGCCTTGACATGCGGAACGGTCATAAGATCGTTCCCTTCGATATCGGTATGGTATCGCGCGGCCTGCGGACAGTAGCCGCAATCTTCGGGGCAACCTCCCGTCTTTATGGAGAGCAGCGTAGAGACCTGCACTGTGTTGGGGTCGTGATTTTTTCTATGGATGGTGGCCGCATCATATAACAGCTCCATTAAAGGTCTGTTATAGATTTCCAGTATTTCCTTTTTGGCCCAGTCGTGTTTTGTCTCGCTCATGATTAAGATTGGATTCAGTTTCAAAAATAGACTTTAATGTGTAGAAAATCCAAATCGCGCCCTGTTATTAGTTACGTTAAACAAAACAGAAAATAACAGAATCAAGAACTGGCACATGGTCTATTAGGTTGAAGGAAGCTACTTTCGGCCTAATAAAACGCTTACCGCGTTCCCTCCGAACCCGACGGCATTTACGAGTATTTTTTGAATGCTTTTAGGCTCCGGAAAGGGTTCAACGAACGGAACCTCAACAAACTGTTGGTGCTTCAACATTAAAATAGCCATTTCAACGCTCAACATGCCCGAGGCACCAAACGTGTGCCCTATTTTCCACTTATTGGTAGTCAAAAAAGGAAGTTTGTTATCAAAAACTTTTTCAATTGCATTGTATTCGGACAAATCGCCTTTTATTGTGCCCGGGGCATGCATCACTATGACATCGACCTCTTCGGGTCTGGTATTTGCCAAGGCCATGCGCATGGAGCGCTGAAAGCATTCGGCATCGGTGGAGATAGAAGTATTGTGCCGTAAAGGCTCGGTAGCGTAGCCGATACCTTCGATGACGGCCAAGGTATTTTCAGGTATCCCTTTTTCGAGACAGGCGACCGAAGCGCCTTCACCCAAGATCATGGTGCTTTGTTTTTTCGTGAGCTCAAGGGCTTGGCAGGGATAACTTGGGCTATGCTCATCCGCCGAACTTTGGCTTGGTTCTACTTCGCTCATTGCAAGTCGCTCAGGAGAACCGCTCGGCAGGATATCTGCCTTCGAATAAATTTTCAAGGCCTTCATTTGGGCGATGGTAAAAGGTGTTAAAGGTGCCTCGCTGCCTCCCACCAAAAATTGATCCGCCATACCGCTTTTGATCCAGGCCACCCCGTTCAGCAGCGCATGAAGAGCGGTGGAACAGGTGATAGAGTGGGAAATTTCAGGACCTTGGGTCTGCAGATCGTGGGCTACCCAAGATGAAATATTGCCCAGGGTCGTGGTCGGCGAGGAAAGTGTCGATGCCCGTTTGTCTTTCAGGAATTCTTCATGGTACATTTCAAAAAGGGTGGTCGCGCCCCTTGACGAACCAATGTTGATACCAAAACGGATGTCATCCCGAGAACTTCGACTGCGCTCGGCACAAGCGTCGAGCGACCATCCCGCTTGTGCTACTGCCTTTCGGGAGGCGTACAGGGCGAACAAGACCGAATCGTCAAGGTTTCTGTATTTTGAATCCTCATTTTTAAGTTGGTCGATTTCCTTTTTTGCGGATTCAGGTAATGGGGCAATCCATTCGTCGGCCCCACTGAAATTCTTTTTTGTGAAACAATGGGTGTTTTTTTGATAGTTGGCCCAAGTTTCATCCTTAGAACTACCAAGCGGGGAAATTGAGGCTATTGCGGTTATGGAAATAGGTGTTTTCAATAGAAATTTTCAAATTTGAAGGGGATTGTTCAATTACAAAGGCTGCAAGGAAGGCGTAAAGTTCGCAAGGCTTGTACAAATATATTTGCGAACCTTGTGATTTCTTTGCGGACCTTACGGTTACTATTTTTAGATTCTCGATTTAATCCTTCATAATAATGAGATCATTTTTTACCATATCCAAAGCACTTCTGATGGTATCATAGATTTTTTGCAATTGTCCATCGGAAATAACATAAGGTGCCAAAATATAGATTGTATTCCCCAAAGGCCGCAAAAATACGCCGTTCTCCATAAAATGTTTGAAGAGTTTATCCCGTAAATTCCCGTAGCGTTCCATTTTCACGTTTAGGTCCAAAGCATAGATAGTTCCACATTGTCGGGTGCTTTCCACTTTTGGATGGTCTGCGATTTCTTCATCAAACCGCTGATGGGAAGTTATAATCCGCTGGATATTGCGCTGTATTTCTTCGGATCGCAAGAGTTCCAATCCTGCCAAAGCCGCTGTACAAGCCAGTGGATTGGCGGTGTACGTATGCCCGTGAAAAAGACCTTTGGCAATATCATCGCTGTAAAAAGCATCGTAGACGTCTTGGGTGCAGCTGGTAATGGCCATAGGCAAGAGGCCTGCGGTCAGGGCTTTCGAGAGGCAAATGATGTCCGGTTTCGTCCTGATATGGTCGGAAGCAAAATTTTTACCTGTTTTTCCAAAGCCGGTCATGACCTCATCCGCAACACAGAGTATCCCATGCCGTTTCAACAGCTTTAAAATTTGGTCAAGGCCTTCCGCATCGTGCATTTTCATAGCAGCGGCGCCTTGCACCAGAGGTTCGTAGATGAATCCGGCTATGTCGTTCTGTTGTAGTCGGGAAGTCAAATGTTTCAAAATATCCGTGATGTTTTCCTTGGTCGGCACGGGAATACGTTCTGCGGCAATGAAAAAATCTTCGAAAGGACCATTATAAACGGACAGACTCGAAACGGACATCGCCCCAAAGGTATCGCCGTGAAAGCCGTCTTCAAAAGCGAGCATGATCTGGCGTTTTTCACCTTTGTTAAAATGGTATTGAAGCGCCATTTTTATCCCGATTTCCACGGCTGTGGAGCCGTTGTCGGAAAAAAACAGTTTCTCTTGGTTTGCAGGAAGTATCTTTATGAGTTCTTCGGACAGCTTTATAGCCGGTTCATGGGTAAAGCCGCTAAAGACCACTTGATCCAACCGCTGCATCTGTTGATTGACTTTTTCTAGTATATAATCGTTACAATGCCCGTACATGCAGGTATACCAAGAGGCGATGCCGTCTATATATTCCCTTCCCAACTCATCGTAAAGCACGGCGCCCTTCGCTTTGGCGATGGCCAGCATTTCGGGATGCAGTTTGTGCTGCGTAAGCGGATGCCAAAGGTGTCTTTTGTCGCGCTCCGATAGCGATTCGGTCATGATCGGTTTTTTGGAATGTATATTTGGATTTCTAGAACGCATGTACAAAGATGGGGAAATAAAATTCCAAATTTCAAGCAATAGAAAGTACGATGCAACCGTCCGGCAATTACATCCAAAGAAATTAAGATGCTAATATGGTCGAGTAGAACACTACGTTCAAAGCGCTTTCAAGACCGGCGCAAACCGTTCTGCATATTTTTTGATGACCAGTTTATCAAAGGTTTCCTCTTCTTCGATACGGCCTATCAGCGAAACGCCGGTTTTGTGCAGTATAATGCTCTCGGTATGCGGATTGGGATTCCCGCTAAAAATCAAGGAAACATCATAGCCCTTGATTGTCAGCCAGTTCAAGGTCAACAGCGTGTGGTTTATACTGCCCAGGTAATGTCTCGAAACCACGACCACTTGATACGTCGGCATGATTATGTCCAAAACCGTATCGGTTTCGTTCAGGGGTGCCAAAAGGCCTCCGGCACCTTCGATGACCAAATAATTGTCGGTCTGGGGCTCATGAATTTCAAGGCGGTCAATGGTTACACCATCGATTTCGGCAGCCGCATGCGGACTCATAGGCGACTTCAGCTCGTAACTGCTTTTATGAAAGACGGTCTTATCATTGGATATCAATTCCTTGACCCGATCGGTATCGATAGTAATATTATCGGAAAGAAACACGGAAATCCCGTCCGCTTCCAAGCGCCCCTTTACAATTTGTGCCTCAGAGGAATATTGAAACCGCGCAACGGTAGTAAAAATTTCGTTGTTGTTGTTATGTTGTA
>NZ_JBGTHY010000219.1:0-1500 GCF_041745955.1 Pricia sp. | reverse complement strand
TGGAATCCGACAGGGTCGTACCGCTCATGGATGGACTGACTCCCGAGCAGGGAGCATTGGTGGAGCCTTTGTCCGTTGTAGTAAACGCCTTGTATAGCAAATGCCATATCAAGCCCGGCGACGATGTCGTCGTCACCGGATGTGGCATCATCGGCCTGATGTCCGCCGAATTGGCTAAGGCCGCAGGGGCCAGGGTAGTGGTGACCGGTATCGCCCATGACCGCGATATCCGTCTAAAAAAAGCGAAGGAACAGGGATTTATAACCGTTGAGGTAACCCCCGAAAACAACCTCGCCCAGCAATTGAAAGCTGGAATTATCGATGCCAAAGGAATCCCCTTTGGAAAAAATGGCCAAGTAGACCTTTTGATAGAATGCTCTGGCGTACCCCAAGTACTGACCGATGCTATTTCGGTCGTTCGACCGGAAGGTGATATCTGCGTAATCGCCACCTATCCAAAAGAAGTAACCATCAACGCCACACATTTGACCCGCACCTCGCTGAACATGCGCGGCTCCATGGGATCATGTCGCACGGAGTATATGGTCGCCCAAAAATTAATGGCAACGGGCGTTTTTCCCTCCGAAGCCTATATCGACGCCTATGATTTTAAGGATATTAGCAAGGCCTTTGAAGATTCCATTTCAGCGAACAATGTAAAGGCAGTGGTTAAAATGAACTGAAGATTTTTAAAGAATATGGAGCTATTTTTAGCTAAACCGAAGATAGTTTATTTTGAAAAGTTCATTTGCACGATGCGTCATTTAACACCGAGCACCGAGCATCCAACATCGCGCAAAACCATCTTAAAATTTAGTTCATCCTAAAAATCCTAATTCAGACACCAAACCATCTAACATCCAAAAATGTACAAAATCTTTATCACAGGCGGCACGGGTTGCATCGGATCGGTCACGATATATAAATTGTTACAATCTCCCGATGTCGAAAAAATCGTTATCGCCACACGTTCTAGCAATACGGATGCCCTAAAACTTTGGCTGGGCGAAGGTTTGGACGCCCGATTGGAATTTGTAAAGTTGGATGTCTCGAACTACTACGCCATAACGGAGCTGTTGCCGAAAATCGATCCCACCCACATCATACATCTGGGGGCGTATCAGAGTCCTGATTGTTCCAGAGATCATATTGGCGGTATGCAGATCAATACCGGCGGTACGATGGCACTTTTTGATGTTGCGGAAAAATTGCCGAATCTTAAGCGTTTCGTCTTTGCAAGTTCCGCGGCGGTTTATGGTAAAAGAGCCATGTATTCCCAAGAACTTATATCTGAAAATGTACCCTTAGCGCCCCCGAACCACTACGGAATCTGGAAATTGGCCGGTGAGCATCTGGCCCGTTTCTTTTACGATAATACGGGCGTACCGACCCTGTGTCTTCGTATAAACACGACCTACGGCAAGGGACGTGACAAGGGCAAGACCTCGGCCCCGACCAATGCCATGAAAGCGGTGGCCATGGGTGCCGTATCCGGAAATG
>NZ_JBGTHY010000218.1:0-8785 GCF_041745955.1 Pricia sp. | reverse complement strand
GCGGGGCCCACCCCTTTCCATTCCGAACAGGGAAGTTAAGCCCGCCAGCGCCGATGGTACTGCCGAAAGGTGGGAGAGTAGGATGCCGCCTTACCTCGGAAGGTCCCGATCACCAGTTGATCGGGACCTTTTTTTATGGTTTATATTCTCATTTTTAAAGAATCTTATGTGGTGCTTACAACCATTTTATTTGGTAGATTTTCGTCTCGGCCAATACTATAGGCCATTGATTCTTTATCTATTTGGATGAGATCTGAGGGTTAATCGTTAAATTTGTAGCATCTTCTTAAAAAATTGCTTTTGAAAATACAAACGATCTACATGAAAACGGCAGTTTTCACAGCATTGCTATGTTCAGTGTTGTTAGGCTGCGCCCCATCTTTCGAAGAACCGAATATTTCATTGGAAGATTATAAGATCGAACAAGGTTTCGAATTACAAATGTTGGCGGCTGAACCGCTATTACAGGCTCCGGTGGCAATGGATTTTGATGACAAAGGAAGAATCTGGGTGGCCGAAATGCCCGGCTATATGAACAACATAGAGGGCAAGGGTGAAGAGGAGCCGACAGGCGCTATCCGGATTTTGGAAGATTTGGACAAGGATGGCGTAATGGATCATTCCAAAGTGTTTTTGGACAGTCTTGTAATGCCCAGGGCCTTGGCATTCGTCTATGGAGGCTTGCTCTATGCCGAGCCCCCGAATCTATGGTTCATCGAAATCGAGAACGACCTACCTGGAAAGCGAACCTTGGTCGATTCATTATATGCCCCTGAGGGTAATCCCGAACACCAATCCAACGGTTTGTTGCTCAATATCGATAACTGGATATATAATGCAAAGCATGCCTACCGATACCAGCTCAAAAATGGGGAATGGCGTAAGAAGCCTACCACGGTCCGCGGGCAGTGGGGCATAACACATGATAACTTCGGAAGGCTTTATTTCAACGATAACGCACGACAACTTCTGGGAGATTACGTTTTGCCAAATCGATTGGTTCGTAACGAGTACATAGAGCCTAAGCAGGGCGTAAACCGACTTTTGACCGATGACCAGCGGGTGTACCCATTACATGCTACTAGTGTAAACCGTGGCTATGCATCCGGGGTTCTTGATAAAGACAGTCTTTTGAAAGAGGTCACCTCGGCTTCGGGACCTTTGGTATATCGTGGCGGTACATTTCCCGATGGCTATGATCAAAATGTATTCGTCTGTGTGCCCGAGGCCAATTTGATCAAGCGGAACATCCTCGCGTTTCACGGCGACAGCATCAGTGCGAAACAGGCTTGGCAAGAAAAGGAATTTTTGGCTTCTACCGATGAAGGATTTCGCCCGGTAAGCCTATCCAACGGGCCTGATGGCGGTTTATACGTGGTCGATATGCATATTGGCGTCATCCAGCACTACGCATTTTTGAGTCCTTATTTAAAAAAAGTGGCACAAAAAAAGCAGTTGGACACCCTGACCGGATATGGGAGAATCCTTAGAATTAAAAATAAAGATACCGAAACGTTGAAAATACCCGATTTTGAAAACTTGTCCGGAACGGAATTGGTCAAGTTGCTCAAAGATAAAAATGGTTGGATACGGGACCGTGCCCAACATTATCTGATTTTTAAGGATAAAAAAGAAGCGAAATCCGCACTCGAAAAATTGGTGATGGAAACCAATAGTCCGTTGTCACAAATACATGGGCTATATACGCTAAAAGGATTGGATGCCCTGTCGTTCGATTTGTTGAAGTCAATTGCCGAAAAAAGTGGCCCTGACGTTATTTCTCACGCTATTGTACTTTTGGAGGATTTTGTATCCAAAGAAAAAGCCAAAGAGGCCCAAAAACTATTTAAGGCTGTACTGGCCAAGAACGACAGATCTATCGATCTGTATTTGGCAAGCACGGTCGGAATTTGGGCAAAAGCTTCCAAAGCAGATTTCCTTCCCTTGGTTCATGCGCTCTTCGACTCCTATAAAAATAATCCGATAGTGACGGAAGCCCTTTTGAGCGGTATGGACGATTCGGTGGAATCAGTATTGGCAGGTTTGCAAGAGAATCCCAATTTCAAGGATAGTGATCTAGAAACTAGGATAACAAATAGCATCGAACGAAAAAAGCAGGACAAGCCGAATCCCATTTTTACCAATACCGCCGTCGCAATGGATACGCGTACCAAGGGTGCGAAACTCTTCCGTCAAATGTGTTCGGTTTGTCACGGAATAAATGGTGAAGGTACCGACGGTGTAGCACCGCCATTGATGAACTCGGAATACGTAGCGAATTCCCCTGAAAGATTAGCATTGATCATCCTGCACGGCTTGTCGGGTCCGGTACTTGTCAACGGTAAACAATACAAGTTTAACCAAGCGATGCCAGGCCTTAATGGTAACCCCAACCTCTCGGACAAAGATATCTCTGATGTTATCACCTACGTGACCAACGCATTTTCCAGAACACCTCATTGGGTAAAACCTGGAAAAATAAAGGAGCTCCGCGATAAAAAATCGGAAAGTGGTGGAGAATATACCGAACCGGAATTGCAAGAGTATTCGGAATGAAAACTTAAAATAACATTTCATTCCACTTGCTCAATGACGGCTCCTTCGGGTACTTCAAAAAGACTTTCATCGGGCACTTCATTTAAAAATCGGATGTTGCTAAAACCTCGGATATGGTTTTTGCTCTTGCCCATTTCCTCGGACTCGGAGTCCCATTCAAAATTTTCCATTTGGGTCGGCATTTGCAATCCCTGCACTCCATTGTAACCAGAATATACCTTGGCGCTGTTTATTTGTGCGTTTTCGCTATCAAAATAGGAAATGGAATAGGTGAGGATACGCAGCATAAAGGTTTCGGGATCCATATATAGAAAATAGATGTCGTTCGGGGTCAGTCCCACTCCGGTACCGAAGGTTATTTTTAGCGATTCGTAGGGCACTCCGTTGACCGTTACCTTGCCGGCATAGGCCGCTTTGACCCCGGGATCTTTAAGTAGAAAGGGAATCCCGATAAAATAGAAATCAAGGTCGTAATAAAACGCGGCCGATCCACCGGAAACTTTTTCAGCGTTCGGCATCGCCCAAGCGACATCACCATCGAAGCCCACCTCATAATCTTTCGATTTTATATGGGTACGCCGGTCTTTCAGTTGCGTAATTTGATGCACCATTTTGCCGTTGTCGTCAAGATCGTATGCGAGGGCGGTGAAGGAATTCCATCGTTGCATTCCCCCGTGGGCCTCGATACATTTTTCAAGTAACTCCACGCCTTTGTCCATATCATGGCCAACGGATGTCTTTTCTCTAACGGATGTTCCTTCCTCAAAAGATGTTCCTTCTTCAAAAGATGTCCCTTCCTCGACGGATAATACCTTCTCCTTTTCCATATCGACTTTTTTCCCCTCTTTACACGAAATCGCAAAGACTAAAAAAAACAGCATTAGCACCCTCAATAGATTCCACATATCTTTAAAAAAACTTTTTGAATTTGAATTTGAATTTGAATTTGAATTTGAATTTGAATTTGAATTTGAATTTGAATTTGAATTTGAATTTGAATTTGGGTTTGCCCTTGGATTTGAATTTACACTTTTTATTTCATCGGGCTATCGTCCGCCTTTAGATCACCTACCACATATTGTATTCCATCCAAAAAGAACTGGAGCAGCTCCGGATTTTCAAAACTTTGGGCATTGTGCGATGGGGAAGTATAAAAAACCCTTCCCTTTCCGTGTTTTTTGATCCAAGCGACATAGACGGTATTGTTATCGACCTCTTTTTTCAACCCCTCCAACTTGTCTGCCTCGATATAGAGTAAGGGCCTAAAGTTATAGTCGAAATAGGCATTGTTAAAAAAATAGGGTTCATCAACGTGGGTGAAACCATTGTCTTTGAAGGCTTGCACCAAGGGATGTTTTTCGTCTACTTCCTTCACATGCATTTCTTGTTGCTTCGGATGATAATCAAAACTGCCCCCGGAAAGCTTGCTGAACGTTTTGGAATTATTTTGCACGGTAATCGCACCGTGCATGATCATGAGTCCTCCGCCCCCGGACACGTATTCCATCAGATTTTTTTCGTATTCGGATGCCTTTTTGGTGATTTCAGCATCCGCCATGGTCGTGTTTTGTCTTAAAAGGTCCGCGAAAAGGTCACGATCAGGGCCGCTGGGGTTGGAATTGTTGAGAATGACCGCATCGTATTTTTTGAGGTTTCCCGCCTCGAAATTCGAAATATCGTAACCCACATTGACCTGAAACGCCTTCGATTTTTCAGCAAGAATCTTCAACATCTCATTGTTGTGGGGAATGGTCCAATGGTCAAAACCCGTGGCCTTTGAGAATACCAAAACATTCCTATTTTTCGTGCTTTTAACTGTTGGATCGGAAGGAGCCAACTGCTCTATTTTTGCAAGCCATTCTTCGGTGATCTCAATGGGTTCGATGTTTTGGCCAAATGCGGTACCTATTGAAAAAAGTACTAAAGCTGCCAGAGTTTGATGTTTCATGTTCATTGTCCCAGAGTTTGATGTTTCATGTTCATTGTTATTTATGCTGTTGTTGATTCCCTTATAATAAGTTTATGTTTGAGAATAATTTGGTCCGCCGACTGTATATTGAGCGACCCGTTAAGGTGACCGATAATGCTTTGTCCCGCTAAAATACCCATTTTGTAACCGGGATATTCGATGGTGGTAAGTGTGGGACTGATAACCTCCGAAACGGGATCGTTGTTAAAACCTACGATTTTAATATCCTCAGGGATTTTATACCCAAGTTTTTTGAGTTCCTTGATACAATGTACCGCAAAAATATCGTTGGAAACAAAAATACCGTCGATTTTTTCGGCCGAACCTACAATATGCCGGACGGCTTCGTCAATTTTATCGATGTCGAGATCGACCTCTAAAAGGTTCTTATCCCTGAAGGGCAGACCGTGTTTTTGCAATGCGTTTTTATAGCCTTGAAAGCGTTCGGCGTATACGTTTCTTCGCAGGCTCCCCGCAATGTGAAGAATGTTTTTACAATCTTGTTGAATCAAATGTTCGGTAGCTTCGAAACCGGCCGCCTCGTTATCGATCAATATGGTCGGGCAATTGGCCAGGTCAAAAACCCGGTCAAAAAATAACAGCGGTATCTTACGTTTGATAAATTGCTCAAAATGGTCCGCGTTCGATGTCTCGTAGGCTAATGATACCAACAGCGCATCAACCCCACTATCATATAGGGTTTTAGCGTTTAACTTTTCCTTTTTTTCAGATTCCAAGGATTGGCTGATTATCAGGTTGTAGCCGATATCATTGGCCACTTTTTCGATACCGGAAAGTACGGTGGACATAAAGTTGGAGTTCAATTTGGGCACGATGACCCCAATCGTATTCGATTTTTGTTTGCTAAGGTTGGAGGCGAATTTATTGGTACGATATCCGGCCTCTTTGGCGAACAAAACGACCTTATCCTTGGTTTTCTGGCTGATGGCCGGATGATTGTTTAGGCTTCTGCTCACGGTTGCCGGCGAGACCTTGAGCTGTTCGGCCAAATCATAGATGGTAATCTTTTTAACCATATGGAACTGATTCAAGAGTAACGCAACAATAATACGCAACAAATTAATAGTAACAAATCAAATATCATATAAAAGTAAAAATTGGATTCAATAAAACTACTATACATCATTCAAAACCGTTAAATTTAGGCTTATTGATAAAATATTTTATAATTTTTTACGCAATCGGTTGCGCAGAATGAATTTTTTTTTAGCTTTGCTTTAACACTATCCTGAAAACTGAACCCATTAAACAAACCATGTATGAAACATCATCGACTACAAAAAATAAATCAGGGCAAATACATGCTGTTGGTTCTACTTCTAATGCTTTTGTCATCCTTTAGTGCATATGCCCAGGACATTTTTACAGTGTCGGGCACAATTTCGGATGATGCCGGGGTGCCTTTGCCGGGTGCCTCCGTGGTTGAAAAAGGAACCACCAATGGGGTATCTACCGATTTCGATGGTAACTATACTATCGATTTGGCCAATCAGAACGGGACTTTGGTCATTGATTATATTGGCTACGGGCAAAAGGAAATTGCAGTTGGAGGTCAATCCCGGATAGATGCTTCATTAGAACCCAGTGCCTCTACCTTAGATGAAGTGGTCGTAGTGGGTTATGGAGCCGTTAAGAAAAAAGATTTGACTGGATCTGTTGCGCAGGTAGATGCCGAGGCGCTTTCAAATCAATCGGTAAACAGTGTTACCGATATTTTACGTGGTAATGTTGCCGGTCTTAATATCGGTTTCTCTGCCTCCCCTAAAGGTACGAGCCAAATTCAGATACGGGGCAATAATAGTTTGGCGGCCGGTACCAGTCCGTTGATCGTTGTTGATGGTATTTTGTATACGGGCGATCTTTCGGATATCAACCCGAACGATATCGATAAAATCGATGTTTTAAAGGATGCCAGTTCTGCCGCGGTCTATGGTGCTAGAGGGGCAGGAGGGGTAATTTTGGTGACGACCAAGAAAGGTACCAGCGAGAAACCTACGATTACCATTAACAGCAGTGTTGGGTGGGCTAAAGAAGCGGATCCGGTAAAACCATATGGTCCTCAAGGGTATGCCGATTGGCGTGTAGATGTATTCAAGAGTAGCCGAGGACAGCTGGCTTCGGAGAACCTGGGTATTTTTGATAACCCGAATAATTTACCGACAGGGGTGTCCCTTGAGCAATGGCTGGGATATACGGGAGCACAGGGTGATCCGACCACGGCTTGGCTGACGAGAATCGGCTTTCAAGATGTCGAAATCGATAATTTTTTAGCCGGTAGAAGTTTGGACTGGTACAACAAGATTATGAGAACCGGCTTTAGAAATGAACAAAACGTTAGTATTTCGGGTAGAAACGGTGGATTGAATTATTACTGGTCGATAGGCCGCACGTCTAACGAAGGCATTATTGAGGGAGAAAAATTCGAGGCCATACGCTCTCGTTTAAATTTAGATGCTAAAATCACCGATTGGCTGACCGTGGGTATGAACACGCAATTTGCTAAAAGGGATGAAGGGTTTATCCCTGCCGATCAAAATCAGGTTTTTTCTTCTTCTCCATGGGGCTCGGAATTTAATGACGAAGGCACCTTGTTGAGAATCAGTCCGCAAGATGATCCGGGGGCAGGGGCACAATCGGCTTTTTTGCGACCCACCTATGATGATATTATTGATTTAGAGCACACGTTTAATTCCCGTATTTACGCTAAAATACAGTTGCCGTTGGGTTTTTCCTATGAATTAGGCTATACTAACAGATTGGATTTTGAGGAATACTTTTACCACGCTTCATCCTTAAACCCAAATAATATTATTGGTACCGCACAAAGATGGAACCGAAAACAAACGGAGTACCAATTGGATAATATCATTCGATGGGACAGGGTCATTGATAAGCACACCTTTGGGTTGACCGCCCTATTCTATGCAGAAAGGTTTCAAACGTTTACAACCATTGCAAATGCCAATAATTTTGAGCCAAGTGATGCTTTGGGTTTTGGTAATTTACAAGCTGGTGTGAATCAAAATGTATTTACCGATGATGAAGAAACTACTGGCGACGCCATAATGACCCGTTTCAATTATAGCTACGATTCTAAGTATAATTTGACCTTGACCATGAGAAGGGATGGTTATTCGGCATTTGGTGCCAGTAATAGAAGAGCTTATTTTCCTTCCATAGGTGGGGCATGGACCATTTCTGAAGAAGATTTTTTTAAATCGGATTTCGTAACTTTTCTAAAACTGAGGGCATCCTACGGTGAAAACGGGAATAGAGGTTTTGGAAGTGCCAGGGGAGTAACGACTACCGCTGGCTTTCGGTCTTTCAATAATAATCGCGGACTTGGGGCATATGCACAATTATCGGAACTTTCAGGGGGTAATTACTTGAATGTAGATGGGGGCACCGTGATACCGGTACCTGCCCTTAACAACAACACGCTGGAAAACGCCGATTTGAGGTGGGAAAGAACGAAAGCGGTAAATCTTGGTCTTGATTTTAGCTTTGCCGGTGGTATTGTTGAAAGTTCAATAGATTATTACAAGAATATAACCACGGATTTGATCGTTGAACGCCAATTACCGGATATAACGGGGTTTACAGGTGTTTTCACCAATTTGGGAGAAGTGCAGAACGAAGGGTTGGAATTTGTGATATCAACACAAAATTTCAACAACGAAAATTTTACTTGGAATACTAGTTTTAATCTTTCCACGAATCGTAATCAAATTAACGCATTGTACGGAGATTTAGATGAAAACGGAAACGAACTCGACGATATTACTACACAAAGATTTATAGGGCAAGCTGTCGATGTTATATGGGATTTTGAAGAGCTGGGCGTCTTTCAATTAGACGAGGCTGCCGAAGCGGCGGCAGTCAATCGCGTACCGGGTGATTTCAAATTGAGGGATGTCGATGGCAATGGTGTTTTTGATAATGAGGATAAAGTTTTTCTAGGTAACCGCTCCCCAAAATTAAATCTGGGACTGTCGAATACATTTACGCTGTTCAAGAATCTTGATTTCTCCTTCGAAATGTACGCTAGATTGGGTCAAAAAAGGGTGTTCAACGAGGCGAAGAACCGAAATGGGTTCGTTGATCGGGTGAATTCTCCGCAAACGCCTTATTGGACACCGGAGAATCCGTTAAACGACTATGCCAGGTTGTTTTCCGATGATGGTGCCGCCGCTTTCAATATTTACAGAAATAGTTCTTTTGTTCGGCTGAGCAACATTA
>NZ_JBGTHY010000217.1:0-11114 GCF_041745955.1 Pricia sp. | reverse complement strand
GCTGGTAATTTTCTTCCGGCGCCAAACGGTAAATACGGCCTCTTTCAATATCCTCGGCCTTATGTCCGCCTACCCCGCCATCGTACCAATCTGAAATAAACAGGGAGCCGTCGGGAGCTACCGTAACGTCGTCGGGCCGGAACCAATCATCCTTACTTTTAACCAAATTTTCGATTTTGGCGCCGTAGCCCGCACCTTTCTCATTCAAGATATAGCTACGAACCACATTATGGCCCGGTTCGGCATGGATCAATTGATTATGATATTTTTCGGGAAGAAGGTCATCCTCATACACCAAAATTCCGCACGGAGATCCGGATCCGGTCTGCAAAAGATTGGGCACTGTACCTGGATCGTTGAGGTGCCAATGGCGTTTGGGTATTTCGTCGTTCCAACCTGTTCGGCGCTCTTGCCAACTTTGGCGTGTTAGCAGGTCTTTGTAGCCGTAATTACCATTTTCCATCACGAAATTGATTCGTGTGGCACGGTTACCATCATCGTCGTTGTCGGATTGCCAAAGGCCACCATAGGAATCGACGGCCAGTTCATAGGGATTCCGAAAATTATTACCCAGGACCTCAACATCCGACCCGTCTTCTTCCATCCGGAAGGCCATTCCCTCTTGGTATTTGCCATCTTCGACGTCGATTTTATTGCCATAAATGTCGAGTACTGTATTTCCGTCCTTATCCAACAAGCGCTTTCCATTGTTACCTTGATTAAAATAGAGCCGGCCATCGGGACCGAATACAAAGGCGTGTACCCCATGATCGTGATCCACCCCCTCTATTCCAGAAAACAGGACTTCTTTGGAATCGGGAACATCATCACTGTCTTCATCCGTAAACACGAGCACATTGGGACTATCGGAAACGATGACCTTGTTCCCCAAAACCACAATCCCCAAAGCGGCATTGATATCCTGGCCCTGATAAAAAACTTTTTGGGTGTCGGCCTTGCCATCGCCATCGGTATCTTCAAGAATAAGGATACGGTCGCCCTTATTGTCATAGGAAATTTCCGGATTGGCAAAAGATCGGTAATTCGTGCCTTCACAAATCCAAATCCTTCCCTTGGCATCGATGGCCATGTTCGTAGGATTGGCCAACATCGGTTCGGAGGCAAAAAGACCTAATTGGAGTCCGTCGGCCACCTCCATAGAGGCCAAGGCATTTTCGGGATTTCGCTTTTCGAGTTCCGAAAGAGCGGCGTAATCAACGGCAGGTTCCGCCTTTTCAGTACAGGAATTAAAAAGGATTACCGATAGCAAAAGCGGCAATAAGGAATACTTATGAATTCTGTGCATAGTCAAGCCGGATTGAAGTTTATGACATTTGGGTAAAATTAATCAAAAATCGGAAGGTTCAAGTTGCTGAATCCAATTGATATGCATACGTTCTTCCCTGAAATCAAAATGCTTTCAGAAACCTATTTCGCAACGTTCACCGCCCGTGTTTCTCGAATAACAGTAATCTTCACCTGCCCGGGATAGGTCATATCGGTCTGAATTTTTTGTGAGATTTCAAAGGACAGTGCCGCTGCTTTTTCGTCGCTTACCTTTTCACTTTCTACGATGACCCTGAGTTCCCTACCCGCCTGAATGGCGTAGGCTTTTTGAACCCCGCCAAAACCAAAGGCGATATCTTCCAGATCCTTTAAACGCTGGATATAAGAATCCAGCACTTGTCTACGTGCCCCGGGCCTTGCGCCACTAATCGCATCGCAGACCTGCACGATAGGAGCTATCAAGGTTTTCATTTCTATTTCGTCGTGGTGGGCGCCGATAGCGTTGCAGACGTCAGGTTTCTCTCCATATTTTTCGGCCCACTGCATCCCCAAGATCGCATGTGGTGTTTCCACCTCAGCTTCGGTATTCGGCACTTTTCCGATATCGTGCAAGAGTCCCGCCCGTTTCGCCAATTTAGGATTGAGTCCCAGTTCAGCAGCCATTACGGCACAAAGTTTGGCGACTTCCCGGGAGTGCTGTAGCAAATTTTGTCCGTAGGAAGATCTATATTTCATGCGACCTACCGCCCGTACCAGTTCGGGATGCAAACCATGGATTCCCAGATCGATAACGGCGCGTTTACCGACTTCGACGATTTCCTGTTCGATCTGCTTTTCGGTTTTTTTGACGATTTCCTCTATACGGGCCGGGTGTATTCTACCATCGGTAACCAGCTTGTGCAGCGACAGGCGGGCTATTTCCCTACGAACGGAATCAAAACACGAAAGAATAATGGCATCCGGGGTATCGTCGACGATGATCTCGACACCCGTGGCGGATTCCAACGCACGGATATTCCGTCCTTCCCTACCGATGATCCTTCCTTTTACGTCATCGGATTCCAGATTGAAGACCGAGACACAATTTTCTACCGCTTCTTCAGTGCCTATACGCTGAATGGTATTGATAACGATTTTTTTGGCTTCTTGCTGTGCGGTCATTTTGGCATCTTCGACCGTACTCTGGATGTAGGCCATGGCATCGCTCTTTGCGGTTTCCTTGAGCGATTCCAACAATTGGCCTTTGGCCTCGTCGGCGGATAGGCCCGAGATGACCTCCAACTGCTGTACTTGATTAGAATGTAATTTATCAAGCTCGAACTGCTTTTTTTCCAGGATTTCTTCCTTATGGGCCAACTCTTGGATCTTATCATCCAACTGCTGATTGAGTTTAGTGCCCTTGGCGAGTTCACTGCTTACCTGCGATTCCTTATCGCGGGTACGTTTGAGGGCATCGTTAATTTTTTTATCCTTGCCGATGATTACCTTTTCGTGTTCGGCCTTTAGCTCTAAAAACTTTTCCTTGGCCTGAAAAATCTTATCCTTTTTAATGCTCTCCCCTTCCGTTTCTGCATTTTTCAAAATACTTTCGGCCTCCTTTTTGGCATTTATGGTAGTTTTACTGGCCTTGCCCTTTTCCATAAATTTTGCGATCGCGAATCCGACCGCCAGGCCTATGATACCTACTATTATAAGTGTTGCACTATCCATATATTATTTCGAATTAAGAAAAGTTATCCTACGTAAGAAACGTAGACCATGCGCTACGACAGGGTAAAAAAAAAGCCCACATCGGAGAAGTTTTGTACAAACTCCAATAAACAGGTTTAGGGCTAACAGACTGATCAAGGATCCCTATACAAGTAGGGCCTGCTTTTACAGCCTAAACTCACCCTTTTTAAACAAATTAGTGTTGAGTTCGTCAAAAGGTAATACCAATGTGGGCAGTAACTAATGCTATTTTAAAGAACGTATCATCCCAAAAGGGACTTTATTTATTACCAAGCTTCTCGGCGATCAACTGATCCAAGGCGAGCAAACGTTGCATAGCCTCTTGTGAACCTTCCGATTGATCGATGCCGCGCTGTTCTATCTTAGAGGCAAACTGCAGGGCACACATGGCCAATACGTCTTGTTTGTCCCTAACGGCATAGCTCTGTTCGAACTTTTTTGCCAACTGCTCGATATTTTTTGCCGCTTTCCGCAACCCTTCCTCTTGGGCCGGGTCTATGGTCAAGGGGTACACCCTATCGGCGATCGTAAGCTTGATTTTGAGCTTTTCCGACATCTTTTAAAATTCGTATACCATTATTCGGCGAGTTGGGCGATACAATGATCCAACTCCCTGATCAACGTATTAATTTTAAGCTTAGCTTCTGTTTTGTCCGTACTACTGCCAAGCATCGTGTTTGCCAATTTTAGCGAATTGTAGCGCTCTTCCCATACCGAAATGGAGTTCGAAACTTCGACCTTATCCTTTTTAAGATGGTCAAGCTCGTTCACCAGTTTGGTATTGGACTGCTGCAACAGTTCAATCTTATGCAGCAACTTGCTGATTTTGTTCTCTAAGGAATCAACTACTTTGACCAATTCGCCCATAAATCAAACGCAATGCATTTTACACAAAGTTAACACACCTGTGCCTACTTGACAATACTTTTTTGAATTATTCCTGAACAAATACAATATAGTTCATTTTTAGGATGAAGATATTGAGGATAAAAAACTGGTAATCAGTATACAAAGATAAATATTTGGACAATTTTCGAAACCGCGTTCAAATGTAAATCGACAAACGAAGCCCCTAAATGGTTTAGCAAAATTTTTCAAATCCTGTTCGGTTAGCGTATACTATGATGCCTTTAAATCCGTTGGAACATTAAGGATGCGGACATATTTGCCACTTGCGTTTGTAGGAATTCAAATCGTTTTGCTAATTTCGCACCTCCTTTTGAAAAATACAGGGCGAGCCTTATGATAGGAGAGCAAAGAAATCCCTTGAAACAAAACCACTGAATCTTTCCGTTCGCTATCCGTTTTAGGAAACAAATCAACTATGAAGAAAGCTTTTTCCGTGCTATTGTTAGGTTTTTCCCTGAATATTTTCGGACAGACCGATTATCCCAAGGACGCTTTTCGTTCCCCTTTGGATATTCCCTTAGTACTTGCCGGAACCTTCGGCGAGCTGCGATCGAACCACTTCCATTCCGGCATCGATATCAAGACGCAACAACGCGAGGGGCTTCCTGTTTACAGCATTGCCGACGGTAGCGTTACCCGGATCAAGGTATCACACTGGGGCTATGGCAAGGTGCTCTATGTAGCGCATCCGAACGGGTATACCTCGGTCTACGGACATCTTCAAAAATTCGCACCTGAAATCGAGGCCTACATTAAAAAGGTTCAGTATCAAGAAAAATCCTACGAGGTAGAAGTATTTCCCGATTACGGGGAGGTCAGCGTGGAAAAAGGAAAGGTTATCGCTTACGGAGGTAATACCGGTGGGTCTTCAGGCCCACACTTGCACTTTGAAATACGCAGCAGCATATCCGAAAAACCGACCAATCCCCTGCTATACGGTTTTGATGTTCGCGACGCTACCAACCCGATACTTAATAATCTTTACGCGTATCCCTTATCCAAAGACACCGAAATCAATCAAAGCCAAAATAAAGTCGAACTGGATTTCAAAAGACAGGAAGATGGCACTTTTTTGGCCGAGAAAGCTTATGCCATGGGAACTATCGGCCTTGGTTTCGTCGGATACGATAGGCTAGACCTTGCCGCCAATAGAAATGGGGTCTATTCGGTAGAACAATCCGTCAACGGTAAAGTCTATACCAAATACGATTTTGAGACCTTTTCGTTCGGGGAGTCCCGATACATCAATACCCTGATCGATTACGACCACTATGGCCGTAACTACCAAAAAATACAGAAATTATTTAAAGGGCCGGGCAATCGTTTGGATATTTATAATACGTTGTTTAACGATGGCAAAATCGAGGTAACGGAAGGCTTGACCTATAATGTGGAACTTCTTATCAAAGATATCAATGGCAACGAAGTCAAGGCCGTGATACCTATCGAGGGCAAAAAAGAACCCGTTAAGATAGAAAGGGAAGACGAAAAAACCGATAACTACGTTGTCGTCAAAAAACCCAACAATTATGATTTGGGAGCTGCCAAGGTCTATTTTCCAGCCAATACGTTTTACGACAACTTTTATATCGACCTAGAAAAGGACGGGGATACGGTCAAGATACACAACAACCGTGTAGCCGCTCATCACAATTTTACCATTACTTTTGACGTGGCGGAGTATTCCGAGGAAGAAAGAAAACAAATGTTCATCGCCCGTTTGGATAGCCGGTTGCGCCCACTTCACGTTTCTACCTATAAAAGAGGAACGACTTTTACCGCAAGAACCAGAAACCTGGGCACCTATACTTTAGCGAAAGATACCCTTGCACCTAAAATATCGCCCCGTAACTTCAAGGAAAAACAGTGGCTTAACAACTACCAATATCTGAGCATACGCATCAGTGACGACCTTAGCGGCATCGATACTTACTCCGCCACTATTAACGGGGAATGGATTTTAATGGAATACGAACCCAAGACCAATACACTTACCTATAACTTCGACGATATCATCTTGGATAAAAAGGAATGCAATTTAGCGCTTACCGTGACAGACAATGTGGGGAATTCAACTACCTTTACCAGTACGTTTTTTAGAAAATGAACTAAAACTGAAAGTAGTAATCCATGAAGCGAATCTTTTTCATTTTGTGTTTGTTGGCTGCGGTTCATGCGACTTCACAAAAGAACATCTACGAAAGCCGCAAGTTCGACGACCTTACCGAAGCGCATACCGTATTGGCCATCATACCCTTTCTCACGCATCTGGACCTTAAAAATGAAATTTCGAAGGAAGAGCTGAGGGCCCGCGAAGAAAAGGAAGGCTATGCGGTTCAAAATGCCTTGGAAACTTATTTTTCACGACGGAAAAAAAGGAAAAAGTTTTCGGTGGATTTTCAAAATATCAAAAATACCAATGCCTTGTTGGCCCAAAACGATATCGACTACGACAACATCGATGTACATACCGTTAAAGAACTGAGCGCGATTTTGGGTGTGGATGGCATCATTAGCGGAAATATTGACCTTAACGTACTACTTTCGGACGGTGTAGATACGAAGTTCAATTTCTTGGATTATTTTCTTGGGGACGCCGATTACGGAAGCATAGGTGTAAAAATAAGTGACGGCAAAAGTGGAAAGTTACTTTGGAAATACGAAAAGGAAATCAATAAAAAATCCGGAAAAAACACCGATGACCTCATCGATCGGATGATGAAACTTGCCGCTCGAAAGTTTCCGTATGACCGGGAGAAGCGACGGGACAGGAAGAAGGATCCTACAGGTTAGGTTAGATACTTGATGCCCGATGCCCGATGCCCGATGCCCGATGCCCGATGCCCGATGCCCGATGCCAAAATGAAACACTTCCGACCTTATAAACTCCTAAACCCGCATAAACTTATAAACTTTTTATCTCTCGTCAAACCTGGCTGTCGAATGGGCGAAGGTCTAGTATGGCGCGTCTATTATTGAACAAACTCTTTGAGAACATCAACAACATAATCCAACTCCTTTCTCGTATTGTATTTCGAAAACGAAAACCGCAGCGAAGGTTTTTTCAGGTCCTCTTCGGATAGAATTTCGTTAAGTACATGCGATCCCGCATCGCTTCCTGATTGGCAGGCGCTACCTTTGGAACAGGCGATGCCCTTGATATCCAAATGAAAATGAAGCATCAGGGCTTTTTGGGGATCAATGGGCAAGCGGACGTTGACCAAGGTATAGGTGCTTTTATCCATATCGCCGGAATGGCCGTTGAAGGTTGCGGTGGGGATTTCCTTTTGTAGGCTATCGATAAAATGTTTTTTTAATCCCGAAACATAGGCGATTTCTTCCTTGAGGTTATCATAGGCGGCGATAAGGGCCGCTTCCAAGCCCACAATATTGTGGAAGGATTCCGTACCGGCCCGGAAACCGCGTTCTTGCGAACCGCCTAAAATCAAGGGTTTTAGTTTCGAATTTTTCCGGATATAGGCAAATCCGACGCCTTTCGGACCATGGAACTTATGGGCGGCGGCGGTCATGAAATCTACCGGGCACTCCTTTACATCCCACGCGTAATGTCCGATGGATTGTACGGTGTCCGAATGAAAAAGGGCCTGATATTCTTGACAGAGCCGACAGACCTTGGCGATATCGAGCCTATTGCCGATTTCATTGTTGACGTGCATGAGGCTGACCAATTTCTTGGATCCATCCTTTTCTAGCAACTGCCCTAAATGCGAGAGTTTCGGATTTCCGAATTCATCCAATGCAACGAACTCAACCTTGATTCCAAAATCCTTCCTTAGATCATCGACGGTATGCAGCACGGCATGGTGCTCGATTTTGGTGGTGATGATGGTCTCAACGCCCAAATCGCGAACGGCGGAGCGCAATATCATATTATCGGCTTCGGTACCCCCGGAAGTAAAGATAATTTCCGATGGCTGTGCGTTCATATATTTCGCGACCGTCTTGCGGGCACTTTCAATTGCGGTCCTTGCCGATCGTCCAAAACTATGTGTTGAAGACGGATTGCCGTAAAAATTCGACAGGGCATCCTGCATTTTGGCGATGACATTTTCCCTGACCTGGGTCGTGGCAGCGTTATCTAAATATACTTTTTCCATGCGAATTACTTCTTCCCTAATCCTGCAAAATTACCGGAATTAACTCTATTTTATCCCCAGATTCCCATAAACTTATATCGAACTCATTTATACTTTTTCTTTTACCTACGAACATCACATTTTGAGACCATATATCCTCATTTTTCGCCACCGTAGTACTGCTATGCTGTTAAAAAATGACTTCATCTGGCCACAAAAGCCGATATTCTCGGTTCCAAACAAAAAGTATAAATGAGTTCGCTTAATTTCCTTTATTTTTGGAGGATGAAAAAAATCCTGTTTTTAGCCCTCTTGATCGGATTATCTTCCTGTGACGACGGCGACCTGCAAATTGAGGAAGTCGATTTTGAGGCAGCGAACATCGAATCCTGTCCGGGGCTTGCAGATCCGACACAGACCACTTTTTTCTTTAAGATCGATGAAGACGAGGCCCTATTGCTGAATTTGGCGGGGGGGCTTATCAACAACGAGACCTCAGAACCGGGAACGCTTGCGAGCACAATACCCGAGCCTTCAAACCTGATCTATCGATTTTTTTCGGACAATGTCACCTCCGCGTATTTTTGTGATGCCATTCCCCCTTTGGAGCCCAGCGTGGTAAAGGAAAATTTAGCGACAGCGGGAAACATTATTGTAGATACCAAAGTAGATACCTTAACCGCCGAGACCAAAGACTATCGCCACACGATTTCCATTACGGACCTTTCCCTGAACAATGACCAAGGCGAGCAGCTGACCGACCTATCGACCCTGGTCTACGGCGATTTTATTACCAAGCCGAAAAACAGCGCTAAATTGGAAGTCCCGTTTTCAAATTACGCCGACATCGTCCCAACAGCTTGTACAACTGCCCCTATAGACGGCACAATACGCCTGTACAAAGTCTTCAACGATGAGTTTATCGCTTTAGACGTTGCGACCCTAGATACTATGTTCATCAATAAAGCGACCGATACCATTCCCCGAATTTTGGATCTAAAGGATAAAGAAGTATTTAAATATGTGGTCTTTGATACGGTTGCCGACAATGACCTGGCCTGCGCCGCTTCGTATGCAGAGAATATTAAAAGTTGGCGCTTCGTATCGACCGCCGGAAACCTAAAAGTGGAGACCGTGGCGAGTGTACCGGATGCCAATGGCAGTATAACCTATACCCATAATATTACGCTAGAAAATATGGTACTGACCTCAAAAGCGAATGGTACGGCCACAACTGGTGTGAGCTTGGCGGCAATACCCAGTGTAGCGTTTGGGACGCATACAACGGTTCAGCAGTAAGCCGGTTCAAATTCAAACCGATTAAACGCGCGCACCTTTTCGGCAATACGCTTAACGCCAGACGCTTTTCGCTTTTTCAATTTTGCTTAAAAATGGTGAGCTAAGCTCGGGGCTTAAAAACTTCTGGAACTTTACAGTAGTCAAGAATTCTGAAAAATATAAACCTCGGTCGCCCCCAGACCATATTTCTGGTATTCCGCATCATAGTATTTTACGTTTTCGTAGCGTCGGAACAGATAGTTCAGCTCTTCTTTGAGTACCCCCTCCCCTACGCCATGAATGAAGATCACCTTTTGAATACGTTTTTTAATGGCGAACTCTAACTGGCGTTTGGCGGTTTCGAGCTGTAGGTTCAGCATTTCGAAATTGGACATGCCCCTTGTCGAATTCGTCAATTGCTGTATGTGCAGATCCACCTCCATTTTCGAAGGGTTGCGTTCTTTGGGTTTAACGGTTTGCTGCTTTCGCTTTTTGGGTGCTTCTTTTTCCGCCTTTACTTGGGCTATTTCGTGATTACTTACTTTGATCACATCCGTTTTGGACATCTTGACCAATTCATCACCTCGAAATTCCAACAAAAAACCATCATCGGTTTCGATGGTAATTTCATCCCCTGAAATCCTTTTCACTATCCCACCGATTACATCGTCGAGCGTCTCTACCTTGTCCCCGATTTGAAAAACAGTCATCTTTTTGTTTTGTATCCCCAAAATTAATAGTAATTTTCGTGAAAGAAATCATAAAGCAAGAAAATGCATTGGGTCACCTTGTTGTTCAATGTCGAGGATTACATGCTTCCGTGCCTGACCAGGCAATTTTTGGGCTTTGACTGTCCCGGTTGTGGTTTGCAGCGGTCCGTGACGTTTTTGTTGCAAGGGGATTTTGTAGCTGCTTTTAAGATGTATCCGGCCATTTACCCAATGCTACTTTTGTTTTCCTTTATCGTGATAAAGCGCTTTGTAAGTATTAGATTTGAAAATACTATCACCTTCGGTTTGTTGCTTGCCACGTTCTTCGCCATATTCACCAACTTTATTTTAAAATTTATCTAAACCCTCTATATCAGAATCATGGAACGTCAAAAACTACCTAACGAAACTGCTATAATTGTCCTATCCATTTTTGGCATTGTTTGCTGTTGGTGCCTTGGACTTGGACTTATTCCTTCGGTAATCGCTTTAGTACTCGCCTTAAAAGCCGAAAAATTATATCGTGAAAATCCAGAGATGTATGTCAATTCCAGTACGATAAAAACAGGAAAAATTTTAGCTATTATCGGTATTGTTCTTGGGCTCTATTCCATTGGAAGTGTAATCTATCAAATCAGCACCGTCGGTTGGGAAGTTATGATGGAACAAAGCAGGGAAATGATGGAGCAATATGGTATTGATGAATAGATTTTTTTATCTTCTATTCCTCAAACTGCCTCAAGGTATTCTTAATAATCGTAATACAATCCAACAACTGATCTTTGGTCATCACCAAGGGCGGTGCAAAGCGGATGATATTTCCGTGCGTGGGTTTGGCCAGCAAACCGTTTTCCTTTAAGGCCATACAGATATCCCAAGCGGTAGAACTGTCTTCGGTGTCGTTGATCAGAATGGCATTTAACAAGCCCTTTCCCCTTACTTTGGTCACTATGTTACTGGTTGGGATAAAATTGTTCAGTTCTTCCCGAAAGAGTTCCCCGAGTTCAAAGGCATTTTGGGCGAGCTTTTCATCCTTTACGACTTCCAAAGCCGCCATACCTACAGCGGCGGCAACGGGATTGCCCCCGAACGTACTGCCATG
>NZ_JBGTHY010000216.1:0-16451 GCF_041745955.1 Pricia sp. | reverse complement strand
GGCCAAAGACTGGCAGCGCTTTGAGGAAGTCTCATTGGTATTGGCAGGCTTGGCGACTCCCCTAGTACTTTCCGTACACACCATTGTATCCTTTGACTTTGCCACCTCGGTCATTCCCGGATGGCATACCACCATATTTCCACCGTACTTCGTTGCCGGTGCGGTATTCTCCGGCTTTGCAATGGTAAATACGTTGTTAATCATTATGCGAAAAGTATGTAGCCTAGAGGCCTATATCACTATTCAGCATATCGAATTGATGAACATCGTCATCATGATAACCGGCTCGATAGTAGGTTGCGCCTACATCACCGAATTGTTCATGGCTTGGTACTCGGGCGTGGAATACGAGCAATATGCCTTCTTGAACCGGGCTACAGGTCCCTATTGGTGGGCCTACTGGAGTATGATGACCTGTAACGTATTCTCACCACAGTTTATGTGGTTCAAAAAACTACGGACCAGTATTATGTTCTCCTTCTTTATCTCTATCATTGTGAATATCGGGATGTGGTTTGAGCGTTTCGTCATCATCGTAACATCGCTACACCGCGATTACCTGCCTTCTTCATGGACGATGTTCTCCCCCACTTTCGTCGATATCGGGATATTTATCGGAACTCTCGGATTTTTCTTTGTATTGTTCCTATTGTATGCCAGAACTTTCCCGGTCATCGCGCAAGCAGAAGTGAAGTCCATTTTAAAGTCTTCCGGTGAACGTTACAAAAAATTGAGGGAAGCCGGCAAACCCTTGTATACCATTGAAAAAATGAAGGTTACCCAGCCCAGGGAAGAGATAATAACGCAAGATGTCCTCATGGGCGAAGTGGTACCCGCAAAAGATAACAAAGCGGGTGTTTCCGATCTTTTGAGTACTATCGGTACGTTCGACGCTACCACACAAAAGCCCGACGATCTCAAAAAAGTAAAGGGTATCGGTCCGCAGATGGAAGCTACCCTGAACGAAATCGGAATTTATACGTTTGCCCAAGTCGGTAGAATGACCAAAAGGGAATACGATCTGTTGGATTCGATTACCGAATTCTTCCCCGGCAGGGCACAGCGTGACGATTGGGCCGGTCAGGCAAGGTTATTAAGCAGTAAAAATAGAAATAAGTAAGTGGTAGCAGTTGCGGTGGGCTGTAAAAAATTATACAGACCTAGTTTTTTTGAACTTGAACTTAAAACATATGGCATCTAAAACGATACATGCATATTATACCGACGACGACGTGTTGATGCTTGCCGTAAAAAAGGTAAAGGCGGCCAAACATCACATTGAAGAGATATATTGCCCTTTTCCCGTTCATGGGCTGGACAAGGCGATGGGCCTCGCGCCGACCCGTATCGCGATTACGTCGTTTTTGTACGGTTGCGTCGGTCTTACGGTGTCTATCGTAATGATGAACTATATCATGATTCAGGATTGGCCGCAGGATATAGGCGGGAAACCCAGTTTTAGCTATATAGAGAATATGCCGGCATTCGTTCCGATCATGTTCGAGCTGACGGTATTCTTTGCGGCCCACTTGATGGTGATCACGTTTTACCTAAGAAGCCGTCTGTGGCCGTTCAAAAAAGCGGAAAATCCTGATGTACGGACTACCGACGACCATTTTATCATGGAAATTGAAATTCATGACAACGAAAAGGAATTAAAGGATCTGTTGATGGAAACAGGCGCGGTAGAGATTAATATATTGGAAAAAGATAGTCATTGATGATGAACAATTTCAAAAACTTAGGATTGCTATTGGGAATGTTTGCGGTGCTGGTATCATGCTTCGACAAGAACGAACCCAATTATCAATACATGCCGAACATGTATGAGCCGGTTGGGTACGAAACCTATGACGAGGTAGATTTTCTGCCCGATAGCCAAGAAGCCATGGCCCCGGCAGCGAACACCATCCCCCGTGGATGGATTCCCTATCCCTACGAAAACACCCCTGAAGGAAAAGAGTTGGCGCGCCTTCAGGTGAGTCCTCTCGACTCCATCAGCGCCGAAGAGAATTTGGCGGCAGGCGGCCAACTATATACAATTTACTGCGCCATTTGCCATGGCGATAACGGCGAAGGGCAAGGTACCTTGGTACAGCGCGAAAAGATTCTCGGAGTACCCAGTTATGCCGATCCGGTGAGAAACATTACCGTAGGCACCACCATGCACACCATACAATATGGCCTGAACTCCATGGGTTCTTATGCATCGCAAATGAATACCAAGGAGATGTGGCAGGTATCGGAATATGTGATGCAATTGAAAGAAGAATTACAGAAATAATACTTAGAAAGGGATATGTATACATTTTCAAACAGGTTAAAGATCGGTTCCTTCATTCTAATGGTGGTAGGAGCGCTGGGCATAGGTATCGGTTTTTTTACCGCCCCTGGCACTGTAGCAGAGGCCAAGGCGATGGTAGCGGGTCACGGCGACGGGCATGGCGAATCGCACGCCGAAGAGGAATACAAAGAAAATGAAAACGCCGCCGTAGGTATGGGAGCGGAAATCGAGCACGGTAACGCAACCGAAGTCCAGAACGGCGAACACGATGCATCGCACGACGAGCATCTACTGCACCAACTACAGAACAAGCCTTGGGCGGCACTCTACGTGGCGGCCCTATTTTTCTTTCTGATTGCCTTGGGCGTATTGGCATTCTATGCCATAAACCGTGCCGCCCAGGCCGGTTGGACTCCCCTATTGTTCAGGGTCATGGAAGGGATTACGGCCTATTTGGTGCCTGGCGGAATTATCGTATTTGTAATCTTATTGCTCTCCGTATTGCACATGAACCATCTTTTTGTTTGGATGGATGCCGATGTTGTGGCCGAAGATCATATCCTACAAAATAAATCGGGCTATTTGAACCCAACCTTCTTTTTGATCCGCGCAGCTTTTTTCCTAGGGGGATGGATCGCCTATCGGGAATATTCCCGAAAATTGTCCCTACAGCAGGATGAATCCGATGATAATTCCAATTTTAAATTGAATTTTAGGATATCGGCCGGTTTCTTAGTCTTTTATCTGATCAGCGAATCCATTATGTCCTGGGATTGGATCATGAGTGTAGACCCGCACTGGTTCAGTACCTTGTTCGGCTGGTACGTTTTCGCCAGCATGATCGTTTCCGGTATTACCGTAATTGCTATGGTAAGCATTTATTTGAAATCAAGGGGCTATTTACCCGATGTCAACGATAGCCATATTCATGATTTGGCAAAATATATGTTCGGTTTCAGTATTTTTTGGACCTATTTGTGGTTCTCCCAGTTTATGCTCATCTGGTATGCGAATATCCCGGAAGAGGTTACCTATTACGTGGCCCGAATTGCCGATTATAATTTACCCTTCTTCGGCATGGTCGCCATGAACTTTCTATTTCCCGTGCTATTACTTATGAACAGTGACTATAAGCGGATCAACTGGTTTGTAATTTTAACGGGTATTGTAATACTTGCAGGGCACTATATGGACTTCTTTAACATGATAATGCCGGCAACGGTTGGCGATCAATGGTTTATCGGTATTCCCGAGATCGGGGCAATTCTATTCTTTGCCGGCTTCTTTATTTTTTGGGTATTCAGGGCGCTTACCAGTGCTCCTTTGCAGCCCAAACGCAATCCTTTTATCGAAGAAAGCAGGCATTTTCATTATTGAAACAAGGGATTGTTGATTAATTTTAACGTATAATAGTAGAGCATACGATGACGACAGTTTTGATTTTAGCGGTTTTAATCCTAGTGGCCATAGCGATCTGGCAAATGACCAAAATATTCGAGTTGTCACAACTTCGGACCGATAGTTCTGAAATAGCGAACGATTCCGACAATAAGACAAACGGATATCTTTTGTTTGCCTTTTTGATTTTTATCTACGGCATAACCATTTTCAGTTTTTGGAAATACGGGAAACTGTTGCTACCGGAAGCAGCTTCGGCGCATGGTGGGGAATACGACTATTTGATGGTCGTATCCATGGGCATTATCTTTTTCGTACAGACGATTACCCAAGGTTTGTTGCATTACTTCGGTTACAGATACAGAGGTGAAGAAGGCAAAAAAGCCCTTTTTTATGCCGATAATGATCGTTTGGAATTTATTTGGACCATCATTCCGGTAATCGTTCTTTCAGGATTGATTTTATGGGGACTATATACATGGACCAACATCATGGATGTCAACGATGAAGACGACCCTTTGATTGTCGAACTCTACGGTCAGCAATTTAACTGGACGGCAAGATATGGCGGGGAGGACAATGTGCTGGGGCAAGCCAATGTCAGAATGATCGACATCGACAAGGCCAACGTACTCGGCCTTGATGAATCGGATACCTATGCCGCCGATGATGTAATCGTTAGGGAACTTCATCTTCCGGTAGGCCGTAAAGTTAATTTTAAGATTCGGTCCCAAGACGTATTGCATTCCGCTTACATGCCACACTTTAGGGCGCAGATGAACGCAGTACCGGGCATGATTACCGAATTTTCGTTTACGCCCATTACCACTACCGAAGAGATGCGCCAAAAACAGGAAATCATCGATAAGGTCAAACGTACGAACGAAATACGAAAAGAAAGGGCGGCCAACGGAGAAGACAATTCCGACCCTTGGGAGTTTGATTATATTTTGCTCTGTAACAAAATATGTGGTAAATCGCATTATAATATGCAGATGAGGATTATCGTTGAGCCCCAAAAGGACTATGAAGCCTGGATGGCCGAGCAAAAAACTTTCAAGGAAACTGTCATGGGCGATGATTCGCAACCCGCTATGAATGTTGTTGAAACCGCTTCGATAGGTCAGTAAAAGCGAGCAAGCCGAGGCGACAAAAAAAGCTAGAACAAGAAAATTAATAAATAAAAAAAAGTCTAATATGTCTGTAAATGCTAATACACACATAGCCGATGATCACGCTCACGACGAGCATGCGCATCATCACAAACAAACATTCCTTACGAAATATATTTTCAGCCAAGACCATAAAATGATCTCTCGGCAATACCTGATTACGGGGCTTATCATGGGTGTCGTAGGCATCGCCATGTCGCTCCTGTTTCGAATGCAACTCGCCTGGCCAGGTGAATCGAATGCCGTTTTCGGGGCATTATTGGGAAAATGGGCGCCCGAAGGGGTTATGGATGCCGACGTCTATTTGGCATTGGTAACGATACACGGTACCCTAATGGTCTTTTTCGTGCTCACGCAAGGCTTGAGCGGAACTTTTAGCAACTTGTTGATTCCCTTACAGATCGGTGCCCGTGATATGGCATCCGGCTTTTTGAACATGGTCTCGTATTGGATGTTCTTTACCTCTTCGGTAATCATGATCGGCTCGTTGTTCGTCGAAGCGGGACCGGCAGCGGCCGGTTGGACTATCTATCCGCCTTTGAGTGCATTACCTATGGCGCAATCAGGTTCGGGCTTGGGTATGACCCTTTGGTTGACATCGATGGCCATTTTTATTGCATCATCGCTTTTGGGTTCTTTGAACTATATCGTAACGGTCATTAACCTAAGAACGAAAGGCATGTCGATGACGCGATTGCCTTTGACAATTTGGGCGTTTTTCGTTACCGCCATAATCGGTGTCATATCTTTCCCCGTTCTATTGTCTGCTGCATTATTGTTAATAATGGACCGAAGTTTTGGAACTTCCTTTTTCCTATCCGATATTTTTATCCAAGGCGAGGTATTACATTTTCAGGGTGGGTCTCCCGTTCTGTATGAACACCTATTCTGGTTTTTGGGACATCCCGAGGTATACATTGTAATATTACCCGCTATGGGTATCGTATCCGAGGTATTGGCGGTTAATTCACGTAAACCTATATTCGGGTATCGCGCAATGATAGCATCAATCTTGGCCATCGCCTTTTTATCGACGATCGTTTGGGGCCACCATATGTTCATTTCGGGTATGAATCCGTTTTTGGGCTCGGTATTTACTTTTACGACCCTCTTAATAGCGATTCCCTCAGCGGTCAAGGCCTTTAACTGGATAACCACGTTATGGAAGGGCAACTTACAACTAAACCCGGCGATGCTGTTCTCAATAGGTATGGTTTCCACATTTATTACCGGTGGACTCACCGGAATCATCTTGGGGGACAGTACACTGGATATCAATGTACATGATACCTATTTCGTAGTGGCACACTTTCACCTAGTAATGGGTATTTCGGCACTGTATGGTATGTTTGCGGGTATCTATCACTGGTTTCCGAAATTGTTCGAAGGCAAGATGATGAACAAGAATATGGGGTATGTCCATTTTTGGGTTACCGCTGTCGGATCTTACGGTATCTTTTTCCCGATGCACTTTGTGGGCATGGCTGGAGTACCAAGGCGGTATTATCAAAATACGGCCTTCCCGATGTTCGATGATTTGACCGATGTACAAGTATTAATGACCGTATTTGCGCTGATTACCGCCGGAGCACAATTGATTTTCGCCTATAATTTCGTGCATAGCATCTTCTATGGTAAAAAAGGACCAAGAAACCCGTGGCAAGCGACTACTTTAGAGTGGACGACTCCCAGAGAACACATTCACGGCAACTGGCCAGGTGCCATACCCGAAGTGCACCGCTGGCCCTATGATTATAGTAAGGTCGACGAAGACGGTGAATACATTATTCCAGGTCAGGATTTCGTTCCACAAACGCTTCCCTTGCAAAAAGATGAAGAAGAACTCAATCATTGATTCTGTTTAGGGCAAGAACCAAATTGCGGCTTGGCTTGTATCAAAATAAAAAGCCCGACTTCGACAGTTGGGCATTTTATTTTACTGTTCTCAATTCACGATTTTAACCAAGACTCCCGTAACTGGGCTTCTTTCGGAGCGATATTCGCTACTGGAACAATCGTTCCGACCTCTAACATCGGGGTACCGACTTTGCCCTCGAATTTGACTTCTTCACCGCCGCGTTGAACGGTCATGGTGATTTCGGTATCGGGCGACCAACCAAAACTCTGGCCGATTATAGGGCGAATGGCGTCTAATGTAATCGGGGTATCGTTAATGCTTTTAATTACATCGCCTCCTTCTGCTCCTAAATCCATGAAAAAGCTATTGAGAGGGATACCCTTACGTACAAAGACCGCATTGTCTTTCGCTGGGTCAATGTCTATAAAAGGTTCCTCGCCGTCAAGAAAATATCCGGTCTGCTTTTCTGATTTTTCCATCTTCAGCCCGACCTTCGCCAAATAGGCATCATAATTAATCGGAATATCGCCAATTACGTGGTCGTCAAAAAAGGTTCGAAGCTCAGGATAGGTCATCCCTACAATCTCATCGATGAGTCGGTCATCTTCGAAAGGCGTGTCCTTTCCATATTTTTTTGAAAGTTCCTTCATCAGCCATAATACTCCCTTTTCTCCATTGCTCCATTGCCGTAGCTCAATATCCAAGGCCATATTGATCAAGGCCCCTTTCTCGTAAACGTTAGCATAGTTTTGCTTGTAAGGCTTTTCAAGAATATTTTGGCTCATGGTCGTAAATGATAGGGCATCATCGTAGGATTTGGAATTGGTAATCTTATCCATCATCCGCTGGTAGAATTCCGTTTCGTCTATCAAGCCCTGCTGTACTTGAAAAAGATTCGCAAAATATTCGGTGGTACCTTCGTACATCCAGAGATGACGTGACATTTTCGGATCGTTGAAATCGAAATACTGCACTTCTTTTGAATGCACGTTCAGCGGTGTTACGGTATGGAAAAACTCATGGGAAACCACATCGATCATGGTCTGCTCCAGACGCTCCTTGTCCATAGCCTCCGGCAGAACAACCGTCGTCGAAGTATGATGCTCCAAGGCGCCGAAACCGCCGGCATCCGTAGAGTCCCATTTAGAAAGGTACAACAGAATATCATAGTTCTTCGTAGTATTGACATCGCCTAAAAATGCCTTTTGAGCGGTCATCATCTTTTCCATTTTTTCCCTCAAGTCCGATGCCTTGTAGACTTCATTCGGGGAATAAACGCTCAATCTTACCCTAATATCGTTTAGCTGAAAGGATTCGGTATTGGGCTCGGCATATAAAATCGGATTATCGATGACCTCGAAATAGCGGCTCGCAAGAAAAGTATCCGTTCCCGGTTTCTCGTCGGTCGCACCTTTCATGGTCAAGGTAGTGGTGGGCTTCAAATTTTCCGGAACACTGATCTCGATTTCATAGGGCACTTCTTGAAAACCTTTGAAATAGCCAACAAAACCATGCAGGTTGAGCATAAAGTTCTTATCCTTGAGGATATTCGTCCCTGCCGGGGAAAATACGGCGTCTTCTGTTTTTGATTCCGTGTCGTAGGTATCGTTCACGTAATACGTAACCTTGTCCAGATTTTTACCTTTGGTTATGTTCCATGTGTTATCATCGCCCTTGGTAACGGCCAACTCCTTTCCATCGTAATCCAGGGCTTTGAGATTTTCGATATACTTGCCGTAATTATCGGTACTATACGTACCCGGCACCGTTTTGGGAATCAAGAAAGAGACGTCGTTCGTAGTAAAAGTTCCTGGATCCACCGAGACCATCACTTTGTCGTCTACCACGTTCTTCAAGTCCATAAAAGTACGGATTGCCGTTTTATCGGCCGTTAGCAATGCTTTGGTCGAACCGCAACCATAAAAGACAAATCCGGTTACGGTTAGAAGCGCCCATTTTTTAATCCTGTTCATTTTCAAAAGAATTTATACGGAAGAACCGCTGTTATACTATACTGCAAGAATATAAATTTTAACAGAATTGTACATCATGATTAGCAAATTATTAAGGAGGCCAGTTATCGAACCCCGCACCATTTTTTCTTCCATCCCGCTAACAATTTTTGATTATTTTTGTCGCAAAGAAATAGTGACGGATGCAATACAAAAGGATACTTTTAAAACTAAGCGGCGAAGCTTTGATGGGCGATAAGCAATACGGAATAGACGCCAAGCGCCTTGCAGATTACGCCGAGGAAATCAAGGAAGTAGCCGATAAAGGTGTTGAAATCGCTATCGTTATCGGGGGAGGGAATATCTTTAGGGGCCTTGCCGGTGCGGCTACCGGTATGGATCGGGTCCAAGGCGACCATATGGGTATGCTGGCGACCGTAATCAATGGCTTGGCACTGCAAAGTGCCCTTGAAATTACCGGGGTGCAGACCCGGTTGCAGTCTGCCATACAAATCAACGAGGTAGCCGAACCTTTTATCCGAAGACGGGCCATGCGCCATCTCGAAAAGGGCCGGGTCGTCATTTTTGGCGGGGGAACCGGAAATCCGTATTTCACTACCGATTCTGCGGCAGTGTTGCGCGCCATCGAAATCGAGGCAGATGTAATCTTAAAGGGAACCCGGGTAGACGGCATTTATACTTCCGATCCGGAAAAAGATAAAAACGCCACCAAATTCGATACGATTTCCTTCGCCGATGTGCTGTTAAAAGGTTTGAAAGTTATGGATACGACCGCCTTTACATTGAGTCAAGAGAACGAGCTACCAATCGTTGTTTTCGACATGAACAAAAGGGGCAATCTCTTGAAGCTGGTCGAAGGCGAAAATATAGGTACTGTTGTGAACCTTTAAGTCACAGTTTTAAATCTTTTTTAGATAGTTATTTTAAATTTGAACCATGAACGAAGACGTACAGTTTATATTGGATTCCGCAAAGGAAGGTATGGTAGACGCCATCAAACATTTGGAAAAGGAATTTATGAAAATCCGTGCTGGCAAGGCCAGTCCGGCCATGCTCTCATCGGTTATGGTGGAATATTATGGTTCGGAGACCCCCCTTTCACAAGTTGCGAACATCAATACGCCCGACGGGCGTACAATTTCCGTTCAACCTTGGGAGAAAAATATGCTACAGCCCATAGAAAAGGCCATCATGAACTCAAATCTGGGCTTCAACCCTATGAACAATGGCGATTTCGTCATCATTAACGTGCCACCATTAACAGAGGAACGCCGCATTCAGTTGACCAAACAGGCCAAGGCAGAGGCCGAAGACGCCAAAGTGGGTGTTCGAAACGCCCGTCAAGATGCCAATAGGGAGATTCGAGACCTCGATATTTCCGAAGACTTGCAGAAAAATGCTGAAGTCGACGTACAGGCACTTACGGACACTTACAGTAAAAAGATAGATATCTTTTTGGAGGCAAAGGAAGCGGAGATTATGAAAGTCTAGCAATCGTTCCCTACCTTTGCTCTCGGTAAAAAACTGCAAAATTAAGGTGTCAAACTTTACAAAAGGCTTTTGGGAAAAAACGGCGAATATCATTCTCCGAAACCGGATCTTGATATTGGTCTTGATTGCCGCGTTTACGGTCTTTTTGGGCATGCAGTGGAAGAATATGCGGTTCAGCAACTCAACGGCCAACCTCTTACCTAATGACCATCCCGTCAATGTCGAGTATCTAGACTTTTTGAAAACCTTCGGTGAAGAAGGCAATGCCATAGTTTTTGGTATTAGGGATTCTTCGTTGTTCACCCCATCGAAATTGAACCGTTGGAACAAGCTTAGCAAGCAGTTGGCCGCTTTTCCCGAAATCGATTTTGTGCTTTCCCTTGATAATCTCAAAGAACTTAAAAGGGATACTACAGATCAAAAATTTGTGCTGAAGCCGTTGATAAGCTCTCAGGTCAGAACGCAGTCCCAAATTGACTCCCTAACCGACCATCTTTTTAACGACCTACCCTTTTACGACAATTTGCTGTTCAACAAAGAAAGCGGCACCATCAGAACCGTCGCCAACCTCGACAAGGAAATCGTCAACACCTCGGTCAGGAAAAATTTTATACTGCAGGAGGTCAACGAACTGGTCGCTGATTTTGAAGCGGAGACCGATCTTGACGTACGCATATCGGGCATGCCGTACATACGTACCATGAATTCCCAAAGTATTATCGACGAAATCGGAAAGTTTATCGGTGCGGCATTACTGGTCACCTCTTTGATTTTCTTTTTCTTTTTCAGAAGTTTTCGGGCCACCCTAATTTCGATGTGTGTGGTTATCATCGGCGTGATGTGGGCCTTTGGTATTTTAGGACTGCTGGAATATGAAATTACGGTACTGACCGCATTGATTCCACCACTGATCATCGTTATCGGAATTCCAAACTGTATCTTTTTGATCAATAAATACCAACAAGAGGTGAAAAAGCACGGCAATCAAGCCTTGTCGTTGCAGCGGGTCATTTCGAAGATCGGCAACGCGACCCTTATGACCAACATGACTACTGCATCCGGTTTTGCGACATTTATAATCACCGATAGCAAGCTGTTGACGGAATTTGGAGTCGTTGCCTCTTTGAACATTATCGGAATTTTTATTCTCTCGCTATTGATAATCCCGATTATCTACAGCTACCTGTCCCTTCCAAAGACCCGGCATTTAAAGCATCTGAATAAAAAATGGATCGATGCTTTCGTCAATAGGATGGAACATCTTGTAAGAAATAAAAGAATTGCGGTATATATCGTCTCCTTAAGCCTTCTAATCGCCAGTATTATCGGCATCTATCAAATCAAGATTTCGGGAAGCCCTATTGAAGATATGCCCAAAAATGCCCAGTTCTTCAAAGATATTCGCTTTTTTGAATCGGAATTCGACGGTATTATGCCCGTCGAAATCGTGGTCGACACCAAGCGGCCCAAAGGGGTAATGAATACCAATACCCTGAAAAAACTAGATCAGATGGACGGGATAATTACGGAAATCCCCGAACTATCACAACCGCTTTCCGTGGTGAACCTTGTAAAATATTCGAAACAGGCCTTCTACAACGGCATGCCCAAATATTACCAGCTACCCACCAAGCAAGAGACGAATTTTATCTTAAGCGTTGCCCAAAAATCCGCCGGCGATGGCAATCTGCTGCAAAACTTCGTCGATAGCACGGGTCAGACCGCACGCATGACCACCTTCATAAGAGACGTGAAGACCGACCGAATGGAAGAAATTATAGGTCGGCTCTCCGAAAACCTGGACAAGCTTTTTCCGCCCGACCGCTATGATACTTACATGACCGGTAGCGCCATACTATTTTTACAGGGCACCAAATATTTGGTGAAAAACCTTGTAATGTCCCTCGCCTTTGCCATCTTTCTGATCGCCGTTTTTATGGCGTATCTGTTCCGGTCGTTTCGAATGATTATCATATCGTTGATACCCAATCTGCTTCCATTACTTATCACCGCAGGGATTATGGGCTTTATCGGGGTGCCGATCAAACCATCGACCATCTTGGTATTTAGCATCGCTTTTGGTATTTCGGTGGATGATACCATCCATTTTTTGGCGAAATACCGTCAAGAACTCATTACCAATAACTGGCAAATAAAAAAATCGGTTTATGCGGCCTTGCGGGAAACCGGGGTCAGTATGTTTTACACCTCTATAGTACTTTTCTTCGGCTTTTCGGTCTTTATTATTTCCGATTTTGGCGGTACGGTTGCGTTGGGGTCTTTGGTTTCGGCCACTTTGTTGTTCGCTATGCTGTCCAATCTTATCCTGCTTCCCTCCTTATTGTTGTCACTAGAGCGAAATATTGCGAGCCAGGAATATTTGAAGGAACCACAAATAGACATTCTACCTAAGGATGAGGATACCAATTAAAATTCCAAGTACCGAATCTATCACCCCAAAATCCTATCTTTGCGGCCTAATTTGAAAAAATCACGAATGAAATCGACCAGCGTAAAAGAACTACTTTCCAAAAATCTTTTGGTACGGCAAGTTTCCGTTAACGGATGGGTCAAGACCTTTCGAAGCAATCGTTTTATCGCCCTTAACGATGGTTCGACCTTGGCCAATATCCAGTGTGTGGTCGATTTTGAAAAGCTCGATGAAGCTGTATTGAAACAGATTCATACCGGAGCGGCTTTAAAGGTCAGCGGTACCTTGGTGGAGAGCCAAGGTTCCGGCCAAAACGTAGAAATACAGGTATCCGATATTTTTGTTCATGGCGGGGCAGATCCCGAAACCTATCCCATACAGCCTAAAAAGCATTCTTTGGAATTTTTGCGCGAAAAAGCCCATTTGCGCATACGTACCAATACATTTGCCGCAATTATGCGCGTGCAATCAGCGTTGTCGTTTGCGATACACCAGTATTTCACCGAGAACGGATTTTATAACTTCCACTCCCCTATCATCACGGGATCCGATGCGGAAGGAGCGGGCGAGATGTTCAGGGTAACTACTTTGGATGGCAAAAAACCGCCATTGAACGACGATGGATCAATAAATTTCAAGGAAGATTTCTTTGGAAAGGAAACCAACTTGACCGTATCGGGACAATTGGAAGCAGAAGCCTATGCCATGGCCTTGGGCAAAGTGTATACCTTCGGACCGACCTTCAGGGCAGAAAATTCCAACACCTCGAGACACCTTGCGGAATTTTGGATGGTCGAACCCGAAGTGGCTTTCAATGACTTGGACGACAATATGGATTTAGCCGAGGATTTCATTAAAAAGGTCGTACAGTACGTTTTGCAGCACTGCGAGGAAGACTTACAGTTTTTGGAAAATCGCTTGTTGGACGAGGAAAAATCCAAGCCCCAGGTCGAACGCAGTGAAATGCCCTTGATCGAAAAACTGAAATTCGTCTCCGAAAATACCTTTCAAAGGGTTACCTATACCGAGGCCATCGATATTTTACGAAATTGCAAGCCCAACAAAAAGAAAAAATTCCAGTACATCATCAACGAGTGGGGTGCCGATCTGCAAAGCGAACATGAGCGGTATTTGGTGGAAAAACATTTTAAATGTCCCGTTATCCTTTTTGATTATCCCGCAAAAATAAAAGCTTTTTATATGCGTTTAAACGAGGATGGAAAAACGGTACGCGCCATGGATATCCTTTTTCCCGGTATCGGGGAAATTGTGGGGGGTTCTCAACGTGAGGAGCGCTTGGATGTCCTAAAGGAAAAAATGGCCGCATTGGGCATTTCCGAAGAAGAACTCTGGTGGTATCTCGACCTGCGCAAGTTCGGCAGCGCTGTTCACAGCGGTTTCGGCCTCGGTTTTGAGCGTTTGGTACTTTTCGCCACCGGCATGGGCAACATCAGGGATGTTATCCCATTCCCCAGAACGCCGCAAAATGCGGAGTTCTGATCGGAAATCATTAACTTTATAAAGTAAGATTTGCCCTGATGCTAAAACAACACCTACAATTCAAGCTATCCCAAAAGCTATCGCCGCAACAGATACAGTTGATGAAACTGATCCAGTTGCCGACGCAGGCCTTTGAACAACGACTGAAACAGGAGCTTGGGGAAAATCCGGCCCTTGAAACCGGCAAAGAGGAAACCGATTCCGTCGATGACCCTTACGACGAACTGTACGACAATGATGAATCGGGGGATAACGAGACCATAGATACGGAGGACATCAACATCGACGAATATCTGAGTGACGACGAGATTCCCGATTACCGGACCAAAGCGAACAACTACAGTGCGGACGACGAAGAGAAAAATGTGCCCTACGCCGCTGGAATTTCCTTCACCCAATATCTGCTCAACCAACTCAATACGGTATATCTCAACGACGAGGAATGGAGCATCGCCGAATTTTTGGTCGGTAGTGTAGACGAAAGCGGCTATATACGCAGACCGTTATCCGACATTCTCGACGATTTGGCCTTTACCCAGAATGTCTACACCGAAGAAAAAACGATTGAAAGGGTACTCAAAATCGTCCAAAATTTAGATCCCCCGGGGGTGGCCGCCCGTTCGCTAAAAGAAAGCCTGGTTATTCAACTCGAAAGAAAGCATCCGACCCCAAAGATAGAACTGGCAACTACCATCTTGGATAAATCATTTGATCAATTCACAAAGAAACACTATAAGAAACTACTCCAAAAACATAATATTTCCGAAGAACAGCTCAAAGACGCCATTTCGGAAATCGAAAGGCTGAATCCCAAACCTGGCGGATCGTATTCCGGCAACAACCGCATGGTTGAACATGTGGTACCCGATTTTTCAATACGTATCGTTGATGGGGAACTAGAACTTTCGCTCAATGGCAGAAATGCCCCTGAACTTCATGTATCCCGCGAATACAGCAACATGCTGAAAGGCTACAAAGAAGCTAAAAGCAAAACCAAATCACAAAAAGACACCGTACAGTTCATCAAGCAAAAGCTCGATGCTGCCAAATGGTTCATCGATGCCATCCGCCAGCGACAGCAGACCCTGTTCGTTACGATGAGTGCCATCATGAACTATCAGGAAGCGTATTTTTTGAGCGGTGATGAACGAAACTTACGCCCCATGATCTTAAAGGATATCGCGGATGAAATTGATATGGACGTTTCAACTGTTTCCCGGGTGGCCAACAGTAAGTATGTCGATACCCCATACGGCACCAAATTGATCAAGGAATATTTTTCCGAATCCATGAAAAACGATCAGGGGGAGGATGTTTCGACCAAGGAAATAAAAAAAATACTGGAAACTGTAATAAAAGAAGAACCAAAGAAAAAACCGCTTACCGACGACAAGTTGGCGGCCATACTCAAGGAAAAAGGCTACCCCATTGCCCGGCGGACCGTAGCCAAGTACAGGGAACAACTAGATATTCCCGTCGCACGGTTACGAAAGAAAATCTAATGCGAATTTTCTTCCAGTCGATATCCTACATCTTTCACCCTTTGTTCGTACCCTTGGCCGGTACCTGTGCCTATTTTATGGTCACACCGAAATACAGCCCTACCGCGCTTCAGAGTGCCAACATCCTACCGATTTTCATTCTTACGGTCATCATACCCATCATTGCGTTCTTTATTCTGAAAAATATCGGGCTGGTAAAAAGTGTTTTTATACCTGCCATAGAAGAGCGTAAATATCCCTTGTACATTCATATTATTTTGCTACTGATGGTCGTTTACAAGGTAATACCGAACGATTATACCCCAGAGCTACATTTTTATTTTTTGGGTCTTATCGCCGCTGCGATGACCGCCCTTCTACTGCTGTTCTTAAAGTTTAAGGTCAGCATGCATTTGATGGGCATGGGCAACCTGTTCCTATTTTTGGTATGCCTGAGCATACACTTCGAGATCAACATTACCTTGGCGGTAAGCCTGCTCACCTTGGCAACCGGTCTTGTCGCCACATCACGGCTCTACCTCAAGGCACATTCAAGACCCGAAATCGCAATCGGTTTTCTGATCGGGTTGCTTTCGCAGCTGCTATTGGTGAAATTCTGGTTGTGAAAATCACAAAATATAGAAAATAAGTCCTATCCGAAGAGGTTTCATTGCGATATCGACCCCCTCTACCGAAGTGCCATCCTCGAAAAGTTGGTTCAAGGCGTAATAGGCGTGTACGTTAAACGTATTGTATCCGAAATTGAAGGTCAAGCCATATTGGAATCGACGGATATCCCCGTTATAGAAAGATGCCCGTTCATTATTCGTTTTGTCGGAGATGTACTTAGAACGCCCCCCGAC
>NZ_JBGTHY010000215.1:0-7320 GCF_041745955.1 Pricia sp. | reverse complement strand
CGCTATTGGTTCAATTTCAGGTAACCTTCCGCCCCGAAACGACCTTGTGTAAAAGTGTAGGAAAAAATCGTTTCAAATACACTCCGAAAACTTCCTTTTGGCCCATATAGACCTCAAATTTTTCACGTGCGACGGCACGGATGATTTTTTGCGCAGCGACCGCCACGGGAATACCGTTCGCAATGGATTCGCTATCCTCGTTTTTCGGACTGCCATCGCCCTTGAGCGCGTTTATGGCCACATTGGTACGCACAAAACCCGGGCAGACCATGGTTACACCGATGTTGTCTGACTCATGTTCCATTCGCAGGGCATCGAAAAATCCGTGTAAGGCGTGCTTTGCAGCACAATAACCGGAGCGTTGGGGCGAAGAAAACTTGCCCATCAAACTACTGATAGTAACGAAATAGCCTTTTTGACGTTCCACAAAATGGGGGAGCACCGCCTTTGAGAGGGCGACCGCTCCAAAGAAATCCACGTCCATAATCCGCTTGAAGACCCCCAAATCGGTATCGATAATCAACGAACGTTGGCTGATGCCCGCGTTGTTGATCAATATATCGATGCTGCCAAAAGCGGATTGTGCGGCTATGGCCTTTTCGGGCAACGCATCGAAATCCGAAACATCCAACGGAACGACCCTCACGTTTTCCGGATGGGCACATTGTTTTTGGACCCTTTCGAGTGCATCCTTTTTTCTGGAGGATAAGATCAATTTACAGCCTCGCTCGCTCAGGGCATAGGCCAAAGCCTCACCGATACCCGATGATGCGCCGGTAATCCATATTGTTTTGTTTTCGATTGTCGCCATACTTGAAATATAGTTAAATTTGCGGCCATTGTATGAAAGCCTCCTATAAAAAATATATTCTCGATTTTAAAATTCCCAGCGGAACTTCGCGTGGGGTGCTCCGTCAGAAGGAGACTTGGATTTTAATTTTAGAGGAAAATGGTCGATACGGCATCGGCGAATGTGGACTTTTAAAGGGATTGAGTTTCGATGATGTCGATGGATATGAGGAAAAATTGAAGTGGGCCTGCAAAAACATCGATTTGGGAAAGGATGCTTTGTGGGGCGCTTTATCCGATTTTCCCAGCATCCAATTCGGGATGGAGCAGGCTTTTTTATCCCTGCAATCCGAAAATCCCTTTGTGCTTTTTGCATCCGACTTTGTGGAAAAGGGAAGTCCAATCCCCATTAACGGATTGATCTGGATGGGCAACGAGGGGTTTATGCACGAACAGATCGAACAAAAATTGGCTGGGGGTTTCCGATGTATCAAAATGAAAATTGGGGCCATCGATTTCGGGAAGGAGATTTCTTTGTTGGCATCCATCCGAAAAAAATATTCCAAAGAACAGATCGAACTGCGGGTCGATGCCAATGGCGCTTTTGAACCTTCCGGGGCCCTTGAAAAACTACAAAGATTGGCGCAATTCGATCTACATTCCATAGAACAGCCCATTCGGCAAGGCAATCCCGAAGCCATGCGGCATCTTTGCGGGGCAACCCCGATTCCTATAGCTCTGGACGAAGAGTTGATCGGCGTAACGAATGTAACGGAAAAGCAAAATCTGCTACAAACCATAAAGCCGCAATACATCATTCTCAAACCAAGTTTTATAGGCGGATATCGGGGAAGTGAGGAATGGATCGATCTGGCCGAAAATCAGGAAATCGGATGGTGGATCACCAGTGCCCTGGAAAGTAATATCGGCCTGAACGCCATCGCACAATGGACGTACACGTTACGTAGTCAAATGCCACAGGGATTGGGTACGGGAAGTCTGTACACCAACAATTTTGAAAGTCCGCTTGAAGTAGAGAACGGCAAATTGTTTTATAAAGAGAACAAAAAATGGGAAACCGATTTAATTGAGAAATTATGTATATAGCGCAGGCGTACAAGGGTTTAAGTGAGTCATGGAGATATGTTGTGGGTCTTTTGGCCGTATTCTTTTGTTGGCAAATTTTGGGCGGTGTTCCGTTGATTGCAGCCCTCTTACTAAAAGCAGATTCAATATCGGTGCTGGCGAGCGGTGATCTTGGGGCGATGGCCAAGGTATTGGGATCGAATCCATTTTTATTTCTAATTCTTTTGACCTTTGCGATTGGACTGCTGTCGCTGTTTGCGTATGTGAAATTTGTGCATAAACAAAGTATAACACAATTGACGACCTCCAGAAAGAAAATCGATTGGGGAAGAATACGAATGGCTTTTGCGTTGTGGACGGTAATATCTACGGTTTTCATTATCATCGATATCCAACTTTCACCAGAAGATTATGTTTTCAACTTTAAACTTGAACCGTTTCTGGTCCTGGCGTTAATTGCCCTAATTATGATACCCATTCAGACCAGTATGGAAGAATATTATATGCGGGGCTATATGATGCAAGGTTTGGGCGTAATGGCCAAAAATAGATGGCTTCCGTTACTGGTCACCTCGTTGCTTTTCGGATTGGCACACCTTTTCAATCCCGAGGTAGAAAAATTGGGCTATGGTATTTTGATTTATTATATAGGTACCGGTTTTTTTCTGGGGATACTCACCTTAATGGACGAAGGCCTGGAACTTGCTTTGGGCTTTCATGCAGCCAACAATCTTACGGTGGCACTGCTCGTCACCACCGATTGGACGGCTTTTCAGACCGATGCCCTCTACCGTGATATTTCGGAGCCTTTTTTAGGATGGGATGTTTTGGTGCCGGTTTTTGTAATTTATCCCATTTTACTATTTATATTCTCACGAAAATATAAATGGTCCAACTGGAAAGAGCGCCTGACCGGTAAAGTACCCTCAAAGGAAATCTTCTTAGCACAGCACACCGATGAAACCACGTTACCGGAAAATCCATAGCTATTTTAAACTCAACGGCATTTCGTTCTCCCGTGACGAACTCAAGGAGGTCGCGTACAGTTTAATAAAGGAGGGCGAGCCTTTCGAGAAAGAGATCGGTGACTTTCTGCTGGATTGGTTAGATGATACCCCCATGTTGCAAGTGCATACTTCAGGCTCGACCGGAAAGCCGAAGCCCATCATGCTACAGAAACGATATATGGTCAACTCCGCCTTGGCCACCGGCGAATTTTTTGGGCTGCAACCGGGCGATTCCGCTTTGCTTTGCCTGCCCGCAACCTATATTGCCGGTAAGATGATGCTGGTCAGGGCCATGGTATTGGGCCTGGAGCTGGATTATGTGACCCCTTCTTCAGATCCGCTTGACGGCGTATCCAAAACCTATGATTTTTGTGCCATGGTGCCGTGGCAGCTTGAAAATTCGTTGGATGCCCTTGGTCGGATTAAAATTTTGATAGTCGGGGGGGCACCGCTTTCGCAAGAAGTTCAAACCCAAGTCCAAGCCCGCCTACTGGCAGGGCAGGTTCAAAAAGCGCAAGTTTTCGAAACCTATGGGATGACCGAGACGATTACCCATATTGCCTTGAAAGAAATCAATGTCGGGTTAAGCATTGCTGCCGGGCAAGGTCGAGGTACAGTCGAACCCCAAACTCATACCCCACATTTCAAGACCTTGCCGAAGGTTACCCTATCGATCGACGAAAGAGGATGTCTGGTCATCGATGCCCCGAAAATAACAGATGTCCCCGTTGTAACGAACGATATGATCCATCTGATATCAGAAACCGAATTCGAGTGGTTAGGTCGTTACGATAATGTCATCAATTCTGGAGGTGTAAAGCTATTCCCCGAACAGATCGAGGCCCAGCTGGCAACTTTGATATCCTCCCGTTTTTTTGTAGTCGGACTTCCCGATAAAAAATTGGGACAAAAACTGGTCTTGGTAGTGGAAGGGGAGGTTGAGGAACGAAAATTGCTTCGGGAAATAAAATCCCAAACTGCCCTGAAAAAATTTGAGCTGCCAAAAAAAATCTATCAAGTAGCCGAATTTTTACAGACCGAAAGCGGAAAAATTCTACGGCATAAAATTGTAGCACGGATCGATGATTGATTTCAACAATTACCAAGCACCCGCGAAGTTAATTTTTTTGTTATTTGCATAGCGTAAACCCTTCCCATGAAAAAAATCATTCCGATCAGCTGTCTTTTAATTTTTCTATCCGCCAATGCCCAACGAATTTTGCCCGAAGTCGAAAGGGCCCGAGTTGTCGATGAGATTCTGGCTGATCGTTTTAATACTCTGCTACCGAAATTGATGGACGAAACGGACATCGATATGTGGGTGGTCATTTCCCGGGAATACAACGAAGACCCCGTTCTGCGTACGATGCTTCCCGCCACTTGGCTCAATGCGCGTAGAAGAACGATACTTTTGTTTTATAGGGATGCCGAGAGCAACACTTTTGAGAAGCTGGCGGTTGCCAGGTACAATGTCGGCGAAAACATAAAATCGGCATGGGACAGGGAAAAGGAGCCGGACCAGTGGAAACGTTTGATGCAGTTGATAGAAGTCCGAAATCCGAAGAAAATCGGATTGAACTTTTCCGAGGATTTCAATATCGCCGACGGCCTGGATAAAACGGATTATGAGGCTTTTATGGATAAGCTTCCGAAGAAGTTGCATAAAAATGTAGTTTCCGCCGAACCCTTGGCGGTGCGTTGGATCGAGACCCGTACCGAACGCGAGATGATTATCTATGACCAATTGGTCGATATCACGCATGATATTATCGCCGAGGCCTTTTCAGAAAAAGTGATTACCCCCGGTATCACGACAACTACTGAAGTGGAATGGTGGATGCGTCAAAAGGTGACCGATATGGGATTGGAAACCTGGTTCCACCCTACGGTCGATGTGCAACGCAGCCATGACGCCTTGGTCGGGCATCTCTATTCCTTCTCAGATCGCCCCGACGATACCGTAATCCTACCCGGTGATTTGGTACACTGTGATTTTGGGATTACCTATTTGCGCCTGAATACCGATTGCCAAGAACTGGCCTACGTTTTGAGACCCGGCGAAGAAGAAGCTCCGGAATTTTTGAGGGAAGGATTGAAGGCCGGAAACAAGGTACAGGATTTCCTCACCCAAAACATGAAAAAAGGTCGTACCGGAAACGAAATTCTGGCAAAATCATCGCAAGAAGCGAAGGCGGCTGGATTGCGACCCTCTATTTACACCCATCCTTTGGGATTATACGGCCACTCCGCCGGCACCACCATCGGCATGTGGGATTCCCAAAAAGGCGTAATGGCCGCCGATGGGGAAAGCTATCCTTTGAATCCGAATACCGTTTATGCTATTGAGCTGAACACCACTATAACCGTTCCCGAATGGAAAAGGGACATCCGAATCATGTTAGAGGAAGCGGGATTCTACGGCGAGGACGGCTTCCGATACGTTAACGGCCGGCAAACGGAATTAATTTTGATTCCTAGGGTAAAATCATATCAGAAAAAATAGTGCCCAACTAATCCTTCAATTCCACTTCAGTTGCGAATCCCTTGTACTACTTTTGCCGGATGCAAAATGAAAACGTAAAACCGAACTTCGAGTTTATCGCTTTGATGGCCTCTTTGATGTCAATCGTCGCCTTGGCGATCGATGCTTTGCTGCCCGCGATTTCGCATATCGGAATCGCCATAAACAGCCTGGATCCAACGGACAACCAGTTATTGATTACCATGATTTTTCTGGGATTGGGCGTCGGGCAACTCTTCTTCGGCCCGCTATCGGATAGTTTTGGTCGGAAACCCATCGTTTATATGGGATTTGGTCTTTTTACCGTGGCCAGTGCCATTTGCGTATTTGCACCCTCCTTAGAAATTATGATTATCGGGCGCATATTACAAGGCATAGGACTTTCGGCACCGCGTACGATTGCTATATCGATCATTCGAGATACCTATAAGGGCGATTACATGGCCAGGATCATGTCTTTCGTTACCGCGTTTTTCATCTTGGTGCCCGTGGTCGCCCCCGCTATCGGTAAATGGATTATGGATGCTTTTGGATGGGAAGCCATCTTTTATGTACAGCTCTTTTTTGCCCTGGTGGTCGCTATTTGGTTCTGGAAAAGACAGGTAGAAACCTTGAGGCCACAGTACAAGATTCCCTTTTCCGGAAGAGTCTTTGTAAACGGGCTAAGGGAATTTTTGAAATACAGGGAAACGATTGCTTTTACCTTCACCTCGGGCTTTATCACCGGAGCATTTTTGGTCTATCTCAGTTCGTCGCAGCACGTTTTCGAAGACCAATACGGACTGGCAGAGTCTTTTCCGTATATTTTCGCGGGACTTGCTTGTTCGGTAGGCTTATCGACATTTTTGAACGGTACACTTGTAATGCGTTTTGGGATGCGAAAGTTGGCCTTGATGGCACAGACGGCATTTTGCGCCATTGCGGTTACCTACGTTGTAGTTTTCTACGGTAGTCCGAACCCGAACGTGGCGGTTTTGGTGCTGTTTTTGTTCACCCAGTTTTTTTGCCTTGGCTTTTTATGGGGCAATTTTCGCTCCATTGCGATGGAGCCTATTGGGCATATTGCGGGCATTGGCGCGGCGATCAACGGGTTTGTTGCTACGGTAATGGCCGTACCGATTGCCTCTTATATCGGCAGTTTTGTACAGGATACGGTTTGGCCGATGTTCTTGGGCCTGGCCATCTGTGGATTGCTCTCTTTGGGGATTATGGTATTGGCACGGCGGAGTAGGGTGTTGGCTACAGCATAGGGGTGTCTCACGCTGCTGTTACAGCGAATTTTCCATAATTTCCTCGATGACTTCAGGGTTCAGCAAGGTGCTGGTATCCCCAAGGTCGGAAGTATCCTTTGAAGCGATTTTTCGGAGGATGCGCCGCATGATTTTGGCACTCCGGGTTTTGGGAAGTCCCGAAACGAATTGGATTTTATCCAACTTGGCAATCGGGCCGATATGTTCGGTAATCTGTTGGTTTATTTCCTTTCTGAGGTTGTCACGGTCCCTGCTTTCCCCCGTTCCCTTTAAGATGACGAAACCGTATAGTGCATTGCCCTTAACATCATGTGGAAAACCGACAATGGCGCTTTCCGCTACGGCGGGATGCTCGTTGATGGCATCCTCAATGGGGGCGGTGCCTAAATTGTGTCCAGAAACGATAACCACATCATCGACGCGGCCGGTGATGCGGTAGTAGCCTACGGCATCCCTAAGGGCGCCATCCCCTGAAAAATACATATCCTTATAGGCCGAAAAATAGGTGTCCCGATAGCGTTCGTGGTTGCCCCAAATGGTACGGGCCATTCCCGGCCAAGGAAATTTGATGCAAAGGCGGCCATCTACCTTGTTGCCCTTGAGTTCATTGCCTTCCTCGTCCATTAGTGCGGGTTGAATGCCGATAAAGGGTAGGGTGGCATAGGTG
>NZ_JBGTHY010000214.1:0-4420 GCF_041745955.1 Pricia sp. | reverse complement strand
TTAATTATTTCAATCGGCTGAATACCAAGCGACATAAAGAGTACACCTAGAATCAAGATGATCATCCATACCGCCCGGAATTTTTTATCCTTCAGACCCGCTTTCCAACCAAAACAGCTATTGGCCACGTAGGCGGCCGCTAATGGGGCCGTTATCGCCGAGGTTATACCGGCGGCAAAAAGACCTATCCCCATAAAATATCTTGCAGCATTACCGAACAAAGGCTCCAAGCCCTTTGCCAAATCCATTACATTCGAAATACTTCCATCTGGAATCGCCGCTGCGGCCACCATGACCGACATTGATACTAATCCCCCTAGAACTATGGAAACCACCGTATCCCATCTGGCCGTGGATAGGTCGGACTCCGATTTCCATTTTTCACTGACCAAGGCGGCGAGTAAAAAGAGATTATACGGCACCACCGTAGTTCCGACCAGGGCAATGACCGTTAAAATACTGTCTTCGGGTATCACAGGTAAAAGCAATCCTTTTAGTATATCCCCTATATTCGGACCGACGATAATTGCAGTTACGAAAAAGGATAGGCTCATGATCAGCACCAATCCTATAAAGACCTTTTCCGAGGTGCGGTAATTCCCTATATATAATAGTAAAAAGGCGAATACGCCTATGATATAGGGATAATAGAACAAATACGACGAGCCAAAAAGCGCCTCCAAACCTAGGGTTCCCCCACCGATGTTACCCCCCTCATAGGCGGCATTACCGACGACTATGGCGCCCAAAATGATGACAATAATCAAGTTTCTAACGTATGGCGATACAATCCCGTGTTTAATTACATCCGCCAATCCGCTTTGGGTAACGATACCCAGCCGGGCTGCCATTTCCTGTAGGATTATTGTGGCTACAATCGACAGCCCCATGGCCCAAAGAAGGGTATAGCCGAATTCCGCCCCCGCCAACGTGCAGGCCGTAACCGTACCCGGACCGATAAATGCCGCGGCGACCAATACTCCCGGGCCTATTTTTTTGAACATACTTTAGCCTTTGTTTGCATTTACTGCAAGATCTCAGGGAAAGATAGGGAAAAACCACCGTTGACCTCCGCGGTCGAATATTTTTTCAATTCCTCTTAAGGCAGGCAGGCTTGCCGTTGAGCTTTTATTTGAACTGGTAATTGCACCTGAGCTTGAACTTGCGCGTGAACTTGAGCTTGTCCCTTATCCTACACCACAATTTTAACATTTTCCAACGCCGTTAATCTAAAAATTTGCAGTTCGTCTAAAACTCGGGTGCCATACGTCGAACGGGTATACTATCCTATAAAAAATACGGTTATTACTAGAAGTCCACCGGACATGATTATCCCAAATCGAACCCAATTGAACTATGTCAATGACGTGCTTAGAATGTAAGAAGGAACTTGGTTATACCAATCACAAAAATGCCATGGATGCCATAGGTGTCGAACTCTGTGAAGTGCATCAAGTACGAATAGCCAAACTTATAGACACCAACGCTACCCCCCGCGAGGCCATTCAACTTTATTATGGACTGAAAGAGGCCGGTGTTAACGCGATGCTGGAATGGTGGGACGGCAACAAATCTATCGATATCGCCATTTCACGGGTTAAACTCAACATCGAAATCGATACGGAATACCATATGATGACGCACGAACAGGCCATGAATGATCTGGAGGAAGCCATGCATTCCTTTAAAAACGGATTTACCACCATTCGAATTCCCCATGTGCTTATAAAATATTATCTCAAAGAAACCGTTGTAAATATTCTTGGTATTATGGAAGGCCTTCGGGTACACTTGAAGGCTATTTAGATCTATGCTGCCAAAAGCCTTACGCCAAACGCTTCCGCCCTGTGCTTTTAACCAGATAGGACGGCACCAAGCGAATGGCGGTACCAATCTAAACCTACTCGTATGCCTACGCCAAAAAAAATCTTGACGACTCCCCTGAGAATTGCTATTTCCATTTTATTGCTGGGCATGCTGTCGCGGATCCTACATTGGCCGTACGCTACCGAAATCATCGTAGCGGCCTTTGTAAGCGTAGGACTTTTGTACCCGTTTCGATTTTGGAAGAAACCTGACAAACACTTCCTTGATTACACAAAATTAATATTGGTGGTTTTCTGGGCGACAAACGGAATTTTTAGGGCCTTGGATTTCACCTATTCCCTATTCTTTCAAATCATTATTGCCATATCCTTCCTGATCTGGATCATCCTCGAAGGTACCGCCTACTTTTTGGACGAAGATCGAAAAGCAAAAAACAATAGGATACAGGTGCTTTGGAACTGCGCCATGGTCATCGGCACCTTCGCCATAATCGGCGGTAGTCTACTTAATATATTAGGTTGGCCATTTGCCATTCCCCTCATGGTCTTTGGTATCCTGGTCATCGTGGCGTTCATTCTCAAGGATATCTTTACCTCGAACAAGCTTGAAAAAGAGGATAGGAATAATGAGGAGTATCAGCTTTAAAGGCTCTGATATCCTTCAGGACTTCGTTCGAGATCAAGTCTCCACCCTATTGACATGCGCTTTAATCAAACTACCCCGATAGCGCAAAGCGTATACGGTAAAATCAAATTAAAGGTTCCCCATATAGAATCAATTTCAGCCAATACTATGCGAAGCCCCATCAGATTAACTGCTGTTTTATTGGTTCACAGGCAAAAAAGCTCCTCGCCTTATATAGGTATATCCGACCCTTTGACGGTATTTTTGTCATAAATCGATTATAATGCCCGTTCCCCGAATTACAACCCTCCTAGAACCGGACTTCTTCGTTTTACTATAAAGCAGTCCTCTATGAAAGATAAAACTACCCTGAACGAATACTTGATCTACGCCTTTTGTGCTTTTTGCTTTTTATGGTCCATCTACGTGATATTTTTTAGTCTGACACCCTAAATAAGAATTGATTTATTCGGATTCTTATCGTATTTTCTGACCTTAAAATTACAAGGATATGGAAAATCAACGTCGAAAATTCATTCATCAGGCTGGACTACTAGCCGCATCTACCACATTTTTACCTAACGCCCTATGGTCGGCCACGGGGCCCCAAAAGGAAAAACTGGGCATCGCCCTAGTGGGATTGGGATACTACAGTACCGACCTGCTGGCTCCCGCTTTGCAACTCACCCAGCATTGCGAACTAAAGGGCATTGTTACCGGAAGTCCGGATAAGATTCCCGTTTGGAAGGACAAATACGGTATCCCCGATAAGAACATCTACGATTATAAGGGGATGGACAAAATTGCCGATAATCCCGATATCGACGTTATCTACATTGTGCTGCCCCCTTCGATGCATGCCGAATATACCATTCGGGCAGCCAACACCGGAAAACACGTATGGTGCGAAAAACCTATGGCACCTACCGTAGCGGAATGTGAATCGATGATCAAGGCCTGCAACGCCAATAAGGTAAAACTTTCCATTGGCTACCGTTGCCAGCACGACCCCAATATTCAGGCCTATATGAAGGCGGCCAAGGAAAAAACCTTCGGGGCGGTCAAAATGGTATCTTCCAGTGCCGGTTACTTTGACGGCCGCACCGATCATTGGAAACAAAAGAAAGCCATGGGTGGCGGTGTGATGGGCGATATGGGCGTCTATGCCATTCAGGGCGCGCGCTTGGCTACGGGCGAGGAACCAATATCGGTCATGGCCCGAACATTTACCACCCGACCTGATATCTACACTGAAGTCGAGGAAACCGCTATGTACCAACTTGAATTCCCCAGCGGTGCCCGCGCAGCCTGCCAGAGTAGCTTCGGCATTCAAATGAACTATCTGAACATCAACTACGAAAAAGGATGGATAAAAATGTCGCCGCATTCCTCCTATAGCGGTAACAAAGGGATACGGTCAGACGATAAAATTATTGATTTCCCCCTAGAAAACCAACAGGCCAAGCAGATGGACGATGATGCAATTTCCATTCGCAACGATACCGATATGTTGGTACCCGGCGAGGAGGGTTTACGCGATATTCGGGTGGTCGAGGGGGTCTATCGGGCGGCCGAAAAGGATTGTTCGGTGAAGTTGTAAAAGTAACTCCCGCCCACTTTAACGAAACAATGGTTGCTTTATCGAATGATTATATCAAGATAGACCTAAGTGGCGTTATAAGGCAAACAAATCTTATATTATGAAAAACATCGTCCTACAAGTATTTCAAAGAATCGAAGAAGAGCGAAAGCTTTTTATCAGAATTATGAAAGATATCGAGCGATAGCAAAATATCTTTATATTCGAACGAACCCATAGGCTTTTATGGCTATGGGTTTTTTTATGGGATACTATTTTTAGGTTTTAGAAGACAACCCCCACATCCTAAAAAATAAAACCCAAAAATTATGGGGTTTTTATTGGTGGTGCTTCTATTCTCCACCTTTATTTTTGTGACACAACCTCCAA
>NZ_JBGTHY010000213.1:0-3037 GCF_041745955.1 Pricia sp. | reverse complement strand
CGGTTTTGGTGAACCGTCAATATTGGATTTTAGACCTTTCGGGGCATGCCCCGAAAGGTCTTTTAACTGTGCATTCTTGTTGCCATTTTCTGTGTATTCTTATTTACCGAAAACTGTGCAGATTTATTTTCCGATTACACATGTGTTTGGCTCCCACATAAATATAGGCCAACAGGCCTCCATCGTTCAAAATTTCCTGGTCGGCTAAACTGACCCCATGGGCCGCAAGTAACAGGGGGCATAGCAACAGTAAGGAAGTACTAAAAAATTTCTTTATCGATCCTACCATCTACTTCTTTCTGTTAAACCAAAAGAACAATCCTCCGAGCAGAATAAGACTACCGATCCAATAAACATACGAAGGGATACCTCCTTCATCTTCTAAGGAATGGACATGCGAATCCTTACCGTGCCCATGAGTAACTTCAAAGGTCAAGGTTGCCCAATTCGACTCGTGGGTCAATCCGGATTCTTCGGAGTCGATAAGGTTGATAGCACGTAAATACCAAATTCCATCGGCCTTGAGCTTGATATTTACGATTCCGTTGCTATCTGTACGAAGCTGCGTACCCGAAGTATGTTGGTGGTCTTCTTCGGTTTCCTCATGGTACTGCCCATGACTGTGACCGTGTTCCGCGGTATTGGCTTCGCCTACGTCATTATTGTGACTATGATCGGTATCCTCTTTTTGATCGTGGTCATGACTATGCCCGTGTCCCGTTTCTTCATAGCCCGTGTAGACCAATTGGTCGGCCAACGGTTCGCCTTTCAGTAGAAGTCTGACTTTTAGCTCGTCTCCTGTTTTCAGGTCATAGGGATTACTGAGCGGGATAAACTCGATCGGGTAGCCCAACTCGGTTTGCCAGTCATCCGTTCTTTTGTCACCGACCTGAAAGATAACCTTTACGTGCTTCGAATATTTTTCCACGGCATCACTTTCAAGTTTGTTATTGTTACGACGGTTATCCAACATGTCCCGCACCCCATCATGTTCCAAATAATTGTTGAAATCCGCTGCGGTCATTTCGATAGTTCGGGAAGTCGTAGAAACTCCGGCTACCCATGTACCCGTTTCACCTGTTCTGAAATTTAAAACGGTAATACTGTCCTTTTCACTCCACTGAGCATCTTTTACTTGAGAGCGATTTCCATTACCGATAAGGCTCACATCCATCATACGGTCGCGATCGATAACGTTTTCGCTTTTGTCAAAGGTCCCGTTGAAAAGCTTTATAGTTGCCGACTTATCGGGGTGTAGAAAATAGGTATCCATTTTAAGGTACATATCGTGGCTGCTAAATACGATAAAAGCGATCAGTGCGACATATATTTTTTTCATAGCTACGAAATAGAATTATGCGAAATTTTAAAAATTGTTTCAAAAATAACTAAAATAACATAATGATAGATTTCATAAAAAGCGATGTGCCGTATGCCATTTCCTAGGACAAATCTATCTGACGGACAATAGAATAAGCTGCACGATACCTAAAAGAACGAGTCTTTATTGTATGCCGTGCGTGGCGAATAACTTGACAATGGAATTCCTCGGCCATAGACCTGGGCAGGGATTTGCTCAAATCAAAAAAGGGAAGATCGAAACGGAAGTAAATTTGGCGCTGCTTCTTTTTCAACTGAAATCAGTCGCTGCAAAACGGTTTCCTAACTTTTGACCTTAATTTGCACCGCCTCGCAACTTTTCAGATCCGAATTCAAAATAATCTTTTCCGAAGTACTACCATCCGTAAGTTCTATCGATACGGTGTTCGGGGGAGTGGTACCCAAATTATGGGCATAAAGAAAAAGCTCGTTCGTCTTATCCGGATTCAATTTGAAGCTGACTTTTTTTCTGTTATAGGTTAGATGGTGCTTTGAAACCACGGTCTCGCCGTTCAGGTAGATCGATACGATGTCGCCGTCTTGCCGACCGTGGTCCCATAGGCTTACGCTTATATTTTCATTGGTGAAGCTCAATTCCTTGACGTAGGATATTTTTCTGCCTTCGAACTCGTTTCGTGATATATCCTCATCAGGACTGCTGCGCTTGGCGAGAGCTGCTTTTTTTCGGGCATCGGCTATCGGGTTGCGAATGCTAAAGTAAGATGTCGCATACTTCGCCACCTGAAATTTATTGGCGGGAAACAGTTCGATCCCTACGACTTGATATTGGTCGCCCGAACCGACATTTTTGGCCAATGCTATGTCCTCGGCAAGGGAATTGTTCTTGAAACTGCCCAGTTCTTGTACCACCATATCGTCCTTGGCCAAGAAAAATCGTATCGATTTTGTAGGGTCGATGTTCTCCGTTTCCCATTCGATTTTCGCCGTTTCGGAGACCGTCCATACCGTATCCGTATCGGGGTCGGATATCTCAATGGTCGATTTCGGAAGTGTTGATAGCGATGTTTCGGATGTTTCTTCGGATGAATCTCCGGCAATCGAAGACTGAAAAGATTGTTGCACCGCCGCACCGCATAGGGCATGGCAAAAAAGGATGCAAACAATCGAGAAAACGAAATTGAATCGATTTAGGAGAGCGAAATGGTATTGCCCGGATGCCATAGTTCTGATTATCGGTACACTAACAACGCAGATTTTTTTTGAATGTTGGATGTAAGCATCTTTTTTTTTGAATTCTCCATTAATTTTCATCCTGAATTTTGGGAATGGTACAAGTTCGGTTCAATTAATTTGTAGTTTTAAGAGCAATTCATATCCCTTACCATGCAAAAAGAAGCACTGCTCCGATGTCATAAAGAAATTCTGCGATACATCCATAGAACTCCCATTTTAACCTCTAAATCGATAAATAGGATGTCTAAAGGGGATATCCATTTCAAATGCGAAAACTTTCAAAAAGCGGGTACCTATAAGATAAGAGGGGCCACAAACGCTGTTTTGCAATTGACGGATGTACAGAAGGATAAGGGAGTGGTCACCCATTCTTCCGGGAATTTCGCCCAGGCCCTTTCCCTCGCCGCAAAAAATAGCGGTATCGATGCCTTTATCGTAATGCCCTCGACCGCGCCACAGGTAA
>NZ_JBGTHY010000212.1:0-3620 GCF_041745955.1 Pricia sp. | reverse complement strand
GCCCGTTGTGCCTCTAAAGATCCCGAAAGCCGACCCCCTATTTGATTGGACAGGTAGTTGAGCCAATCGTAGGCCTTGCCCTCGGTGAGTGCGGCATCGTATATCTTTTTTAGCTGTTTTTCGTCCTCGTTCTGGGCGTAGGAATGAAAACCGATCAGAAGAGTTAGTATCAATAGCTTTTTCATCCTTTTTCCTTTTGCAATTGTTCTTTATAACTTTCCAGATCAGCCCTAATTTTGGCGTGCAGTTTCGGCTCCTTGATATCCTTGTAGTTTTTTAATTCTTCCCATAAAATCGATGCTACCGTTACCCGGGCCGCTTTTTTATTGTCCGCTGGCACGATATACCAAGGCGCATGCGGTTTGGAGGTCTTGTTAATGGCCTCTTCGTAACAATTCTGATACCTGTCCCACAACTCCCGTTCCTTCAAATCGCCGGGTGAAAATTTCCAATTCTTTCGTTCGAGGTTTAACCTACGCAACAAGCGTTGACGTTGTTCTTCTTTGGAGAGATGTAGAAAAAACTTAAATACAATAGTGCCGGTGTCCGTTATATGCTTCTCAAAATCGTTGATCTGATCAAAGCGCCTGTCCCAAAACTTTTGATCGATATCTGCCACGGAATGGATACCGGGAATGTTCTCTGCCATTATATATTCCGGATGCACCCGTGTTACCAATACATTTTCGTAATGGGTACGGTTGAACACCCCGAACTTTCCCTTGGCGGGCAGTGCAATGTAATGGCGCCAAAGGTAATCGTGCTTTAATTCGAGTTCAGTGGGCACTTTAAAACTGTGCACCACCACCCCGCGCACATTAAAATCCTTAAAAACCTCTCGGATCAGGCTGTCCTTGCCCGCGGTATCCATCCCCTGCAAGCAAATCAGGACGCTATATTTTCCATGTGCGTAAATAGTATCCTGAAAATCTCCGAGATCTTTTCTAATGTCTTTTAATTTCTCCTTTAGCTGTTTGTCCGACGCATCGAAATCCTCGTACGTCTTCCGGTCGGAGAGCTTCATTGGTCCGTCGACCTTAAATGAGGTGATTTTTGATAAATCCATGGGTTGAAGATAGAAAAACCATTCGTTGAACGGTAATCCAAACCGAAAAAAATAACCGTTCGACCCAAGAAGCTATCGGTTCGTCCAAAATAACCCATACGCGCTGCGGTGCATCGAATAAAGTAGGCGCTAACCCCTTGATATAGGTAACTTTGCATAGTAAAACACCCAAATTTTACTGACCAAACCTACCTTATGAAGTTTTATTACCTGATACGCAACGCGATTATTTTTTGTTTGTTTACATCTTTGGGACCCATAAAGCCTTGCGAATATGCAGGTTCAAACATCGCCTATGTAAAATCGCAAACTGAAAAGGCATTATTCATGACAGACTTACAACTGATGCGATTCCATATCTACAAATCCCTTGATGCCATCGCCAAATCGAAACTCCAGCTGGAAGACTGCGCTTGCGAGGACGCTTCGGAGCGAATTATCGAGACATCCGAACTTTTGACAAGTGCTACCAAGACCACCTCTTTAGCCGGCACCCGTATTCTACTCGAAAAAGCCCTTCAAAATACCGTGGAAGGTCTTGAGGCCCTGTACGAGCACGAGCAGCATGACAGCCCTTACGGTACGGACCAACTTACGGTCAATACTACGGATATCAAAACCGGAAAAAACCTATCAATACCGCCGGACGAAAAAATTCTAAAACAAAGAATCGATTCCTCCCTTACAACATACGGCGCATCGCTACAAAAAGTCGTCAACACCGTGAACTGCAAGGAGGCTCGCGCCTTTGCGACCCGAATTTATCAACATTGCGAACTGCAACTTTTAAGATCCGATCTTTCGGAAGGGAAAAAATACTATAATTTGAGAACCAAGGAGATTACCGGGAAGGCACTTGAACAAATGGGAGAATGCGGGAAGGAATAAACAATATCGGGACGAACGGAAGTAGCAGTAAAAATTTAAGGTTTTAAATCTTCATTTGCTGGCAAATAGCCTTACATCTTCTTCAGAAACCTCTTTACCTCCCAAAATTATCAGACGTTCTACTACGTTTCTCAGTTCGCGGATGTTTCCCGTCCAATCATAGCTTTTTAACAAATTGACGGCCTTTTCCGAGAAGGTTTTGGGGATGACCCCCTGTTCCGAAGTAATTTTTTTGGAAAAATGATCGATTAAAATAGGAATATCGTCACGCCTTTGGTTCAGTGCAGGTACTTGCATTAGGATTACCGCTAGGCGATGGTATAGATCTTCCCGGAACCTGCCCTCTTCGATCTCCTTTTTAAGATTCTTGTTGGTAGCGGCCACCACGCGTACATCGACCTTGATATCCTTGTCCGTACCCACCCTTGAAATTTTGCTCTCCTGTAAGGCCCGCAGTACTTTGGCCTGGGCCGAAAGGCTCATATCACCGATCTCGTCCAAAAATATAGTGCCTTTATTGGCGGCCTCGAATTTGCCCGCCCTATCGCGAACCGCAGAGGTAAACGCGCCTTTTACATGGCCAAAAAGTTCACTCTCTATGAGTTCGGAGGGGATTGCGGCACAATTGACCTCGATGAACGGCCCGCCACTACGCCCGCTTTTTTGATGTATCCAATGGGCGACCAGTTCCTTTCCGGTGCCATTGGCGCCCGTTATCAAAACGCGCGCTTCGGTCGGGGCGACTTTCTCGATCATCTCCTTGATGACAGCAATGGCCTCGCTCTCCCCTACCATTTCATAATTTTTGCTAACTTTCTTCCGTAGATTTTTGTTCTCGACCACTAATTCCAGTCGATCTAGCGCGTTCCTGACCGTGGTCAAAAGTCGGTTCAGATCGGGCGGTTTTGAAATATAGTCAAAGGCTCCCAAGCGCATGGTGTTCACCGCAGTGTCGAGATCACCATGTCCCGAAATCATGATAAAGGGTATTTCGGGCTTTATCTTTCGGGCGGCTTCCAACACTTCCACACCATCCATTTTAGGCATTTTTATGTCGCAGAGCACCAAATCGTAATCGTTGTTCTTGATCGCTTCCAAACCTTTTAATCCATCTTCTGCTTCCTCCAATTGATAGGTGTCGTTCTCTTCGGAAAGTATTTTGACCAGCACCCTTCTAATGGCCGATTCGTCTTCTATAATTAGTATTTTTGGCATTGCATTCATTTTAAAGTCCTATCCGAAATCCGGCCCTCATGTAGAAACTGGGACCGTCGTTCAGGGTAAAAATATCGTCTCTATCCGCATTCCTCAGAACGCCAGCCTGAAACAGGGTATGTCCACCATAAACATACAGGAAGACCGATTTCTTGATGGCATACTGATATCCCAAAGTGACCAATGACGCGGACGATGAAATCGATGTGGCCGCACCTCCCCCGGGAAGTACGATGGAATTCTGAAGGTTTACGTAGTACCCGTCCAATATGAATTCGGACTGTAGCTGGTGTTTCTCGTTGAAATGATATTTCATAGCCGTTTTCGGCGCGCCTACCACATAGGTCCAATGTTTATGGAAACGCTTCTCGTAGTATACGATCGGCAGCGGCACCCTAAGGGCGACCGTTGAATTGTAGGCGATACCTAATACCAATTTAGAAGGTTTATC
>NZ_JBGTHY010000211.1:0-1609 GCF_041745955.1 Pricia sp. | reverse complement strand
TGACCAGTTGGTCCCTGTCAAAACCTTGTATATAATCCATGACATTAAGATAATCAATATCAGGATGTTATGACCCTTAAAGCTTTAAGGGTAATCAACAAAGTTATTAAGAAAGGGTAGGTTTTTGCGCAGTCTGACGGTCAGTATATGGACCGTGGCGCGGATTCGATACGGGACCCAATAAACAGATACTTGCCAGAGGAAAATCCGACCTGCCACGACCTTTAGCGTCGTGGAGGATTTTCCAAGTGGGTGAGGACAAGCCATGGTTTATACAATTTGTGTGCGTAGTGCTTTTCCTTGTTTATGTTAAGTTCAGATTTTGATTCAACAGTTCGACGTTGAAATTAATTTTGGCGTTCAATGCCTTAAAAACTTTAAGTATTGTGTCAAATCGAGCGTCGGTTAAATGGTTTTCTATTTTAGAAATCTGTGCCTTTTGGACACCAACCAATTCGCCAAGTTGTGCTTGTGTCAAATTCCGTTCTTTGCGTGCTTGCTTTATTGCGTGTCCGATTAAATCAAGCCGAAGTTCGTTTTCAAATTCGTCCCTTTTTGGCGTTCCTTTTTTTCCGATGTATTTATCGGTTACCTCGTCCAGACTATAAATTTTCATTCCTTTATTTTCCATATCATTATTTTATGGCATCAAAATATTGTTTCATTATCCGCTCTGTCTTTTCAATTTCCTTTTTTGGTGTTTTGGCTGTCTTCTTTTCAATTCCGTGAGTTGATATAACAAGAGTTTCGTTTTTATTGGTTTTATCCCAAAAAGCAAAAAGTCTGTATTTGGTTTTATTGTGAAGAGTTCTAAATTCCCAAACATTATCATTGAGTTTCTTGAAAAGTTCGTTGTCATTGAAAATTTGAGCTTTTCGCAGATTGTAAATGATTTTGTCACGAGCCTTTTCGTTAAGACTGCCTAAAAATTGATTTACCTCTTCAAGTAATTCGACTTTAAATTTTTGGTTCATTCATTTCGATGTTTATGCAAATGTAGATGTTTCTTAATTAGGAAACAAATATTATTCCGAAGACGTATTTTTTGCATTACACACAACGTGTTTGTATATGAGCTGTGGCGTTATTTAGGTAAGCGTCCGAGCAAGTACATCTTTCCCAACTCTGGCCACTGGCATACCTTTGTCGCAAACAGATATAGGTTATGACAAAAAGTGGCAATGCATCTCGGATGCACAAGTCGGTCAAGGAATTCAGGGATTCCGGCCTGAGCCAAAAGGAATTTGCTGCCTCGCATGGCCTTACCACGGGGAAATTGCACTATTGGGTCTCCAAAACGGCGCGGCCCGAGCGATCGGCCGCCCCAAAGAAAGACTTTGTCGCCATCTCGGTAACACCTGAACATGAGGACCGCAACATCGTGATCCGCCTGAAAAGCGGCGTCGAGATAGAGATCCCGGTATAGATGTTCGCACTGACCACCTCCCAACGTTTCGAACTGTACATGCGCCCCACCGATATGCGCAAGGGCTTCAACGGCCTTAGCGGCCTTGTGGCCAACGATCTGGAGCGGAGCCCGGACAACGGTACGGTGTACATCTTCATCAACAGGGCCCGCAACAAGGTGAAGCTGCTGCACTGGCAGTCC
>NZ_JBGTHY010000210.1:0-8253 GCF_041745955.1 Pricia sp. | reverse complement strand
AATTATTAGTCTTCTTGAGCGATTGATGTTAGGACATCATTAGTAATCGGAAAAATTCCGTAATGACAAGAGACATAACTGCTTGCCGGACGGACAAGAAAAATTAATCGACATATTCCATAGAAGTCTCTAATACTTTCGGAGAGTGTTGCCGAGTGGTTTTACCCTTTGAGAAAACAATACGTTTGCGATTGAAACTAGCACATACTCGATTCTGTCACCTTTGGCTTGTTATGACTCTGTTCATAACATCCTTCATTGTTATGGCCCAAGACAGCATCCCTCCCAAAGAGGTGCAGACGTACTTTGACGCCGCAAGAATCTTCGCCAATAAAGACAAGACCGACCTCGCCCTTGAATCCCTCGAAAAAGCGGCCAAAGTTGCCGAGGCCAATGATGACGTTAAATCGTTGATAGATAGTTACCAGAAAATCGCCTTGATCTATCTCAAACTAAACAAGGAAGAATCCACCCTTTTGTTTTCCGATCGTGCGAAAAGCTTGTTGAAAGTTACCGAATACCCCTATGGCTCGGCCGTCGACAAATTTATAGAAGCTCTTGTGGCATTTGGGAACGGCAGAAATTTTCAAGCTATCTTTATGCTGAACGAAGCCAGGCAACTTAACAACGACCGTAATTTTTTCAATAATATTTTATTGGCGGAAGGCTTTATTTATCTCAAACTTGAGAAGTATGATAGCGCCACTAAAAACTTCAATTCCCTCATCATCAACACCGATCTCTACGAAAGTGAATATTTGACCACCAGAGCCTATTTGGGAATGGCACAGTTGGAATATGATACCAAAAACTTTGAAGAAAGTGCATTAAATGGCGAGAACGCGCTTGAACTTGCCAAAGAAAACGAATTTTTCAGGGAAATCATTGAGGCCAATACCTTGTTGACCACTGTGTATACCATCATCGGAAACTACGAGAAAGCCCTGGTGAACAATAAAAATCTACTGCGTATCCGCGATTCTATTTTTAACATCGCCAAGTTACAGACCGAGGCAAAGACCGCGGAAAAAATACAATTCGCTTTCATGGGCGATGAGATAAAACGGCAGGAACAAAAAATAGAGGAACTGAACGCTTCGAAGAACCAATCCGATATTGCCGCAATACTGACCGCGGCCATGTTGACCATCATAACCCTATTGGCCGTTTCGTTGTTTCGTAACAACCAGATAAAATTAAAGACCAACGACCTGCTGCAGACCAAGAACAACGAGCTTAAAGCGGCCAGGGATTCCGCCGTAAGTGCCATGCAGGCGAAGACAAACTTTCTATCTACCGTCAGTCATGAACTCCGTACCCCGCTTTATGCCGTTACCGGCCTTACCCATCTTTTATTGGAGGAAAACCCCAGTGAAAACCAAAAAGATTACCTGAAATCGTTGAAATTCTCTGGTGATTATTTATTGAACTTCATCAACGATATTTTACAGATCAATAAGATAGATGCGGACAAGCTCGAGGCCCTGAACATTGAGTTCAACCTTAAAAAAGTACTTCAGGAAACCATCGATTCGCTACAGTCCAGTGCCAAAAGCAACCATACGGAACTTGTTCTTAAATTCGACGACGACATTCCGAGCCATTTGATGAGCGACCCTATCAAGCTTTCCCAAATATTTATGAACCTGGTCGGTAATGCCCTAAAGTTCACCAAAAATGGAAAAGTTACGGTTATTGCCAAGTTGATGAAAAAGGTGGAGGAAGACGTTGTTCTCTATTTTGAGGTCCGCGATACGGGTATCGGCATCTCGAAAGACCAGCAGGAAAGTATATTCGATGGATTCGAACAGGGCTCTATAGAGATAAACCGTGAATATGGAGGGTCCGGTCTCGGGCTGACCATTGTAAAAAGTCTTTTGGGCCTTTTCGACAGTAAGATCCAATTGGAAAGTGAGCTCGGAGAGGGCAGTTCTTTCTTTTTTGAATTGAACGTAAAAAGTAAGGACAGCATTGTCGACGACGTACCTTTCGAGATTACCGAAAACGAATACAACTTCAAAGGTCTACATATTCTTATCGTCGAAGACAACAAGATCAACCAGGTCATCACCAAAAAAATGTTGACCAAAAAAGAGATTACCAGTGATATTGCCAATCATGGGGGCGAGGCTATTGAAATGGCTCGCGAAAACGCTTATGATGCCATATTGATGGACATTCACATGCCCGGTATCGGCGGGGAGGAGGCCACCATCGAAATCAGGAAGTTCGACACCTTCACCCCTATTATTGCCCTAACGGCTATTTCTTTGGACGATAGTTTGGAAAGTTTCTACGCCGCCGGCTGTAACGATGTGGTCACCAAGCCGTTCAAGCCCGAGGTATTCTACCAAAAAATCGGGGAGAATATCTTTGATAAAAGACGGGTCAAGAGTTCGATTTCATAAAACTCACGATACAAGCCTCCAACACCTTTCTCCCCTCGTCCAGCAACCGATGCCTAATTGGCAGGTAATATACGTTTTCCACTTTTCCACCTAATCGTACATAATCCTTTTCGGTAGTAAGCAGATATTCCCTAGTCCGAAATTGCTGCAGCTCGTTTTCCGTGAAGGAATGATGGTCCTCAAAACGCAGATGTTCGAAGGCGAGTCCGGCTTCTTTCAAATAGGCTACCAATGGCTCGGGGTTTGCAATTCCTGTTACCAGAGTCAGTTTTTTATCCCTGAAATAATCCACCGCAAATCCTTTTGTATCTCCTATGAATTCTGAACTATACGCCAAACAACTGAACAAAATTTGTTGGTGGGGTTCCGGTTTCAGTTTTTGAATTATCCGCTGTCGTTCCGAATCATCCAAATTTGGGGGACATTTGGTCACAATGATCATATCTGCCCTCTTGGCTTCCCGTTTGCTGTCCCGTAGGCTTCCGGTCGGTAGGTACCAATCATTCACATAAAGGTTGTCGTGGGCAGTCAGCAGCAGTGAAAATCCGTAGTTGACCTTTCGATGTTGAAAGGCGTCATCAAGCAAAATTACATCCGGAGAAACCTTTTGATCTAGTATTCGAATCCCGTTTCGTCTATCCGCATCGACAGCGACCGCAATTTCCGGGAATTTTGAAAAAATCTGATAAGGTTCGTCGCCCAAATCCCCAATCGTACTTTTGGTGTTCGCCAATACAAAACCCTTAGATTCCCTTCGATATCCCCTGCTCAACAGAGCCACCTTATACTCATCCTTTAAAAGTGAAATCAAGAATTCGGCCATTGGGGTCTTTCCGGTACCGCCGACGCTAAGGTTGCCGATACAGATCGTCGGGGTTGCGAAAGCCTTTGATTTGAAAACATCCACATCATAGAGAAAATTACGGACATGTACCACCAAGGCATACATCAGCGATATAGGAAATAAAAATTTTCTTAGCGCTTCCACGACGGCGAAATTAGAATATTTTATCTTTGGATGCCTTATATTGCAAAAATGAAAATTGAACATGTTACGGACATACTCGAAGAACTGGCCCCTTTGGCCCATGCCGAGGATTTTGACAACGTCGGATTGTTGGTAGGCGATGACCAAGCGGAAGTTAAGGGCATACTGGTCACTTTGGATACTCTGGAGAACGTGGTAGACGAGGCCATAGCCACCGATTGTAATCTTATCGTCAGCTTTCATCCGATTATTTTCGCGGGACTTAAACAACTGACGGGAAGAACCTACGTTGAGCGTATTGTCATCAAAGCCATTCAAAACGGGATTGCCATCTATAGCATGCATACGGCGTTGGACAATGTTCGGGATGGGGTCAATGGGAAAATTTGCGAGGTATTGGGAATAGGACACCCTAAAATATTGATTCCCAAAAAAGGAACCATCGAGAAATTGGTCACTTATGTGCCCCAAAAGGATGCAGAAGCCCTGCGCACATCCCTTTTTGAGGCAGAAGCTGGAAATATCGGTAGATACAGTGATTGCAGTTTCAGTATAGAAGGCACCGGAAGCTTCAAGGCCGGCGAACAGGCCCATCCCGTTAAGGGCGAAATCGGCAAAATACACTATGAGGATGAAACGCAAGTGAACGTGATCTACTCCAAAAGGCATGGTTCCCGGATCTTAAAGGCACTTTTTGAAAACCATCCTTACGAAGAAGTGGCCTTTGAGCTATTTGCCCTTGAAAATACCGACCAAAATATTGGTATGGGCATGGTCGGCGAACTTGCGGAGCCGATTTCGGAAACTCAATTTTTAGAAAACGTCAAGCAAAAAATGAACGTATCCGTCGTTCGACATTCGCGTTTATTAGGCCAAAAGGTGAATAGAATCGCTGTTCTAGGAGGAAGTGGTGCCTTTGCCATCGAAGCTGCCAAGGCTTCCGGAGCCCAAGTATTTATTACTGCCGACATCAAATATCACGAGTTTTACAAAGCGGAGGACAAAATCGTTATTGCGGATATCGGACACTATGAAACCGAGCAATTTACAAAAACCCTCTTAGTTGATTATCTTACGAAAAAAATACCTAATTTTGCAATCCGTTTGGCGGAAAGTAAAACCAATCCCATCCAATATTTATAAGGAATTTTATGGCAAAGAAAACAGAGATAACCGTAGAGGATAAATTAAGGGCATTATATGACCTGCAACTGATCGATTCGAGGGTCGATGAGATACGCAATGTCCGCGGTGAGCTTCCGTTGGAAGTAGAAGATCTGGAAGACGAAGTAACGGGACTTAAAACCCGGATGGACAAGCTGAAGACCGATGTAGAGACCATCAACTTTGAAATTGGAGCCAAAAAGAATTTGATCGAAGAGGCCAAAGAGCTTATAAAAAAATATACCGAACAGCAGAAAAATGTTCGAAACAGTAGGGAATTCAACTCCATAAGCAAGGAATTGGAGTTCCAGGAACTCGAAATACAGCTGGCCGATAAGAATATCAAAGAATTCAAAGTACAGATCGAGCAGAAAAAAGAGGTTATCTCAGAGGCAAAAGAACGTTTGAGCGAGCGTGAATCACACCTGAAACACAAAAAAAGCGAACTGGATGCCATTTTGAAGGAGACCGAAAAGGAAGAAAAGGCCCTTTTGAACCAATCGCAAAAATTTCAGACCGAAATCGAGGAGCGTTTGGTAAAGGCATACATCCGTATACGGAACAATGTAAAGAACGGTCTCGCTGTAGTGCCCATCGAAAGGGGAGCCTCCGGCGGTTCTTTCTTTACCATTCCTCCCCAAGTGCAGGTAGAAATCGCATCGCGAAAAAAGATTATTACGGACGAGCATAGTGGCAGGATACTAGTAGATCCGGTACTCGCAGAAGAGGAGCAAGAAAAAATGCAAAAGATGTTCGGCAAGTTGTAACTATACCTCTTACTGATTGTTTAAAACCTATTTGAAAGCCTTCCGTAAATATCGGATGGCTTTTTTTAATTCCACAACTACAACTGCCTAACTTTTAAGCAGCTCCAAGATTCGCTTCTCGACCTCATCGCTATCCCATTTCTCATCGATATCCGGCATTCCCATCACCTGCCGCATAATCTCTTCTTGGGCATCGCCCTCTGCCAAAGCCTCGGCGTACGGTCGATTTGAAAAGGTGACCCGACTGTAGACCGGAATCCATTTATCGGGATGTTTGGCCGCAAAACGTTTCTCGATTTGCTTTTGCAGCAAAAACTTAGGGTCGGCCGTTTTGCTGCTCATTTCCATAAAATTCCGGTAACTGAGTTCGGCAATAGCATCGGCGTTCGGTTTTCTATCCTTCTGGTATTCCTGAAAAATGCGTTCCCAATCATCTCCGTATTCGGCGATTATTTTGTTTAGCACAAAGATATCCTCAAACCCGGCGTTCATGCCCTGTCCGTAAAAAGGGACTACGGCATGGGCCGAATCGCCAACAAGGGCAACCCTGTCCCAATATGTCCACGGATAGCATTTCATGGTGACCATGGCGCTGGTCGGGTTCTTGAAGAAATCTTCCGCAAGGTTATCGATGTCGTTTTGCACCGTGGGAAAATAGGTCTTAAAAAAGGACTTGGCCTCGGCCTTCGTCTTGATACTTTCGAACGAAACTTCGCCCTCGAAGGGCATAAATAAGGTACAGGTAAAACTTCCGTCGAGATTAGGCATGGCAATGAACATAAAATTACCGCGCGGCCAGATGTGGAAAGAATTTTTGTCCAACTTATGCGAGCCATCCGAATCGGGAAGAATCGATAATTCCTTATAACCGACATCGATGAAGTCTTGGGAATAATCGAATCGGCTGCGGCGTTGCATTTTATGACGGACGCGTGAAAATGCGCCATCGCATCCGAAAATCATATCGAAACCGTACTCAGCCCACTCCCCCTTTTCCGTTTCCCCGGTATACAATTTGGTTTCGGGCAGGTTCACGTCCCACACCTTTTCCTCGAACCTAAAATCGACACCCGATGACTCGGCGATATCGATCATCCGGCGATTTAGAATGCCCCGTGAAATAGACCATATAGCTTCGCCATCCTTTCCGTATTTCTGAAAATAAAGGGGTTTATCGATGACGTGCATTGCCCTTTTATCCAGCGGAATAGCAATTTTTTTAATTTCTTCGGCAATACCGACCTCTCTTAACGCCTTCCATCCACGATTGCTCATGGCCAAGTTTATGGAACGGCCCGAGAATTCCGTGTTACGGATATCGGCCCGTCTGTCAAAAACCGTGACCCGGTGCCCCAGTTTTTTAAGATAGATAGATAAAAGCGAGCCCACCAATCCTGAACCGATGATAGCGATGTTTTTAGAGGTTTGCGTCATTCTTTGTTTTTTTTAAACAATTCGCTGTCATTAGTAGCCTCTAAATTTAACAAAATTAATAGTATGGCTGATGGTTTTGTTCCAAAGGTCTTGCTAGGTTTTAGATTAAACACGAAAATCTCATTTATTGTTTAGGTTTTTTTTACTTTTATTGAACAACTGGAATATGGCCCATAAGAAGCCCAATTTGCCTGTAAAAATCTGTAGCACTTGTGGTAGGCCATTTACTTGGCGCAAAAAGTGGGAAAAGAATTGGGAAGAAGTGAGGTATTGTAGCGAACGATGTCGGAGGGGCAAGAACTAGATGTGGCAGTCGCAGTCGCAGTCGAGAAATTACTTTTTTTATAAACTCTTAAACCAATAATCCCATAAACTTTTTTGAATTTAGCCATCTTGCCTATGAACCATCTCATTTGGTTTCGAAATGACCTCAGGGTGGCGGATAGTTACTCCGTTTCCAAGGCCTGTCACGGCGAATCGGTTATAGCGGTGTACTTCTTTGATCCCCGTCACTACGCAATCGGTGATTTCGGATTCAAAAAAACCGAAAAATAGCAAGCCCAGTGATGACGGGTGACGGATGACCGATTATTAACAATACTATTGAAACGACTAAATGAAAAAATTACGGCTAATTCTCGGCGACCAATTGAACCAAAAACATTCATGGTTCGATAAACCCGACAATGATGTCTCTTACCTCATGGCCGAGATGCGGCAAGAGACCGATTATGTAAAGCACCACATTCAAAAAGTCGTCGGCTTCTTTTTGGCCATGCGTAATTTTCACGAGGAACTTTCGGAAAAGGGACACCGCTTCATCTATCTCAAAATTGGCGATGATGACAATCCGCAGAGCCTAGAAAAAATCATTCAAAAATTTGTGGATGAAACTGATGCCGACCAGTTCGAATACCAACTGCCGGATGAATATCGGTTAGACGAACAATTAAAGACTATCTGCAAAGGCCTATCCATTGAAACGAAAGCCGTCGATTCCGAACATTTCTACACGACCCGTTATGAACTGAAAAACTTCTTTTCGAACAAGAATCAGTATTTGATGGAAAGTTTCTACCGCATGATGCGTAAGAAGCACGACATTATGATGGTCAACGACCAACCCGATGGCGGTAAGTGGAATTTCGACCATAGCAACCGCAAGAAATGGACGGGCAAGCCTGAAATTCCCCATGAACGGGGGTTCCGAAAAGACGTAAGTGCCGTGGTACGGGAGATTGAAAACAAGGGTATCGAAACCATGGGCAAAATAGATCCGAAAAGTTTTAACTGGCCGACGTCAAGGGCAGACTCCCTTTCGGTGCTCAATTATTTTTGTAAAAACCTTTTGGTCCATTTTGGCGATTATCAGGATGCGCTGCACAGTGAAAAGAAATTTTTGTTCCACTCCCGTCTGTCGTTTGCCATGAACAGCAAAATGCTTTCGCCGAAAGAGGTAGTCGATAAGGTACTGGATTACTATTATGAGCAC
>NZ_JBGTHY010000209.1:0-2513 GCF_041745955.1 Pricia sp. | reverse complement strand
TCCGATCCAAGTAACAATTTTTTTGCCATCCTCGATCCCGGAAGCCCCGATAAGTTGTGCGCCTGCACAGTTGCTCACGGTATATTTGGTTTCCTTGTCCTTTTCCCTAATAAAATCAACAATTTTTGGATTGTGTACCTGTGCGTACATATCGTAGGCACTTGGAACGAACAGTGCTGTAAGTTTTGGACAATTTTCAAACGTATAGTCGGGAATCAATCTTAGGCCTTCTTCCGTGGTAATAGGACTCTCGGTTTCGGCTATCGTGACAACATTAAAAAGTTGCTTTCCTTCCGGCCCATCCGGTTTTGAAAACACATCTGAGGTAGCGACCACCTCCGATTGAAGCACGCCGTTATACATCAAAAGTCCGATTGTTGGCGAATCCTTATTGAACGGTTTTAAATGTTTGGTCAAAGTATCCGAAGATGTAAGGCTTTCTTTTGTTATTTCTCTTGCTTTTTCCATTGGTGTTTCGGAATTGTTTCTTGAGTTGTTGGTATTGCAACTAATTAAAATAGTTCCCAGAATTATTATTACTTCAAATTTTCTCATTTGTTACGGTTTTGGGGGCAACTTTTATAGGGACATAAAGGTACACCGTTATATCCAATATCCCGTTTTAGAAATAAGACGAATATGAAGTTTCCCATTAAATGATGTGACATTCAGGCATGAGAAAGTTCCGATATCAATCCTCGAAAATAAATGCTATCCGGATTTTGAAAAGTCCATATAGACCTGGGATTAAGTACACTCTGTATCTTGGCACTTAGTGACAAAAAACGTTCGTTTTATGAACTGGATGGTATCCAGATGGCGCCACCTGCGCGTACCCGTATGGTCGTAGACTGGACAAATCTCAAGGCTCCCCGGGCATTCGGCCTTGCCGCCGATAAAGGATACATACCCGTCGACCTCCCCGAAAAGGAAGTTGATCTTCCAGCCGTCACCGCAATTGAGTGACAAATCAAAGAACTGTTCCGAAAACATTTTTTAATGGCTAATTTAGCCATTCCACAACATTCGTGGTAGAACCCGAGAAGTTTAAAACTTCTATGTTGTTATCCAAGTTTTAGTTCCTTTTTTACTTCCCTATTATTTTTAAATCATTGGTTTTAAGCGCATTGATTTTAGACTATTAAAAAAATGCCATAATGATGCTGTTGGCTTGTTGGATTGGAAAGAAATTTTCCGGAGTAAACTATAAAATCAACCTTCTATGAACGACCATCGCAATGGGGTCGCATTTCGCGTATTAAATTTTTATAGGTAAAAGCCGCAGACTATTCAAAATGAACTGCCGGTCGAACCAGTGTCACAAGTTACAAATAGCAGTCTTTTGATCAATATGTCAATTTTTATAGGTTTCCTGTTATCCGACGACTGCTTTTACATAGGGCGTTCGGGTTTTCAGTACATAGCATATCCTGTTGACCATTTTTTTCGATATCCTGATAATGGCCTTGGTCGGTCTCATTCTTCTGACGAGCTTTTGGTAGGCCAGCATCAGGGCGGGGTCGTTCCTTATGGCGACTCAGGAACTTTCCACTATCATGCTCCTGAGCACTTTGTTCTGTCTTTTCGTAATATGGCCCACAGAGTCAAACTCCCCGGACGAGTTGGTCATGGGCACCGGACCAATACAGGAACATAGGCCGTCCAGGTCCTTGAACCTTTAGATATCGCCCAGTTCCGTCAAAAGGACCACTTCCGTTATCAGTCCTATTCCGGTGATGCCCATCAGCAGGTCCAGCTCTTTCAGCCAAAGAGTAAAGCGTTTCGACCACCTGGCCTTGTTGGCGAACCGTTCGGGGATCCCGATACCGTGATAGTACAGAAAGGATTTGGCCCTGCGCTTGTTCCTCGCTATTTCCTTGGTAAGAGTCTTGCGGAACCTTACCATCGACCTGTCCCCTTCACGTTCGATGCCGGGAACGTTTTGCCCTCCAGTTTTGACGCCGCAAGTTGTTCCGCTATCTTGCGGCTGTCCCTGGCATCCTCCTTTTGCTTGCGCTCCTTGTCCGTTGTCGGTATGTCCGCCGGGTTCACCACGATATTCGTTATTCCCAATTTTGTTAGCTCCCTGTGGGCACCGAAACCGCTGAAGCTCGCCTGGTAGGCGGTAAAATAGTTCCCCCCGGGAAAATTCTTCCTTAAGTATTTCAACAGGGTCCCCGCATTCGGGTCGTTTGAGAATGTCTTGAAAAAAAGTGTTGCCGACCAGTACGGTAGACTTCCAATTCTTCAAATGCGTGTCCAGGCCCACATAAAAATTTTCCCCTGAATAATCCAATCGCTTGACCGTACTTCCCATATCTTTGACTTTTTAAGTTGTCACGGGAAGTTAAGGTCTGTTCTTGGCCTTTCGACCTACAAACATAAGGGCTAATCATCAATTTGAATAGCTTGGAGGCATGAAGAGATTTTCCATTTTTTTTATGTTGCTTTTTTTATCCATGGAAGGCGCCAGCGGCCAAAAATCCATTGCACGCCAATGGAACGAAGTTTTG
>NZ_JBGTHY010000208.1:0-12039 GCF_041745955.1 Pricia sp. | reverse complement strand
AACTACAACGGTACCGATACTTTTGACTACACGGTCTGTAATACGTTCGGCAATTGCAGTACGGCAACGGTCACAATCGAGGTGCTTCCTATTGTAGACGCCATCGACGACCTTGTGGCAACGACTCAAAATTCATCCTTGGATATCGATATTTTGGCGAACGATAACGATATCCCATCCATCGGAACCTTGACGACTACAAATCCATCCAACGGAAACATTACGCGAAACAATGGCGGCACACTCAATAATCCCTCCGACGATACCATAACCTATACGCCCGACAATGGATTCTTGGGCAACGATTCCTTTACCTACACGCTTTGCGACGATGCCAGCCCCAACCATTGCAGTACGGCAACGGTTATTATAATCGTTAACGCTCCAAGGATTGACCTTGATAGCGACGATGATGGTATTTTGGACAGTTTCGAGGATTTGAATTTGGATGCCGATAACAATCCATCTACTGATTTAACGGACACCGATAACGATGGTATTCCTGATTATTTGGATATCGATAGCGATAACGACGGTATTCCCGATAGCATTGAGGCGCAATCCACCTTCGACTATATCGCCCCGAGCGGGGAAGACGCGAATGCCAATGGCCTTGACGATGCCTATGAGCAAAATGGATCAACGGGAATCGTTCCCGAGGATACCGACGGCGATGGCATACCGGATTATGTGGATGAGGACAGTGACAACGACACTATTCCCGATAGCATAGAAGGCCATGACCGTGACCACGATGGCATTGCCGATGTGACCCTAATCGGTTCCGATAAGGATAACGACGGATTGGACGATGGTTATGAGGGGGATAGAACTGTTGACCGCGACGTCAACGACGAGATGGATGATCCGCGGGATATGCTACCCGATACCGACGGTGACGGAATACTCGATTATAGGGATACCGATGACGATGGCGACGGTATCGCATCCCGAGATGAGGATGCCAACAATGATGGCAACTATGCCAATGACGATAGTAATGGCAACGGCACACCCGATTACTTGGAGCCTAACGCCCAAGAAGACGAAATCGAGGTTTTTAACGCTATAACGCCCAATGGTGACGGTATTCACGATGTGCTGACCATCAGTGGGTTGGAAAATTATCCCGATAACTCCATCCGAATTTATAACCGATGGGGCGTATTGGTCTACGGTACTCAGGCCTACAATACCCAGGGCAATGTGTTTAACGGTACTTCGGAAGGAAGGGTCACCGTAGACCCCAACAGTAATCTGCCCGTAGGCACATATTTCTATATTCTCGATTACAAGAACAATCTTGGCGAGTCCAAAACGCTCTCGGGGTACCTATATATTAATAGATAGCAAAAAATGCATATCCCAAATCATAAAAAACGCTACTACCGATATCTGTTTGCCTTATTTGCGATACGTTTTTTATCCTTCGGGGAAGGACTTTTTGCACAGCAAGACGCTCAGTACACCCAATATATGTACAATACCGTAAGTGTAAATCCCGCTTATGCCGGTTCGCGTGGGCATATCAGTGCAGCACTGCTTTATCGTGCGCAGTGGGTCGGGCTTGACGGTGCTCCGCAAACGCAAACGCTGAACGTACATTCGCCGATAGGCTATCGCGGCGTAGGCCTTGGCGCCTCCATTATTAGGGATAGGATTGGCCCGACGACCGAGGATAATTTCGATATTGATTTTTCGTATACGGTATCTACGTCCAACGAAGGCCGATTGAGTTTTGGCCTAAAGGCAGGCTTGAATCTATTGGACATCCGGTTTTCGGAACTCAACCAGTTCACTACCGATCCCATTCTTCAAGAGGATGTCGATAACCGTTTTTCCCCGAACTTCGGCGCGGGGATTTACTACCACACCCAAAAGTTTTACGCGGGGCTTTCGGTGCCCCGATTCTTGGAGACCTCGCATTTTGACGGCGAATCGCTGTCCACCGCCAGGGAACAGATGAACTTTTATTGTATCACCGGCTATGTTTGGGATTTGAACAGCTATCTAAAATTCAAGCCCACTTTGCTGACCAAGGTCGCGCAGGGCGCCCCGCTTCAGGTCGACCTATCGGCCAACTTTCTGTTGGGCGAAAAGTTCATTTTAGGCGCCGCCTACCGATGGGATGCCGCCGTAAGCGGTATGCTCGGCTTTAACCTCTCGAACAAAATCTTGATGGGTCTGGCCTACGACCGGGAAACTACCGAACTGGGGAGTCAATCTTTTAACCACGGCTCTTTCGAGGTTGTATTCAGGTATGATTTTATTTCGGCCAAAGGTAATTTGAAGTCGCCTCGTTTCTTTTGAAAATTTGCTAATCAGCTCACACTATATTTCCCGCCAAAGCAATTTTGTTGAAAATTTTCGCGCTTAGTTCTGGTAGCTTTAAAAACACGCATCCCAAATAAAATCAAAACGACATAGACTAATCCAAGATTGTTTACGTTAGCATATTACGATACTTTTTCGCTCGATTCCATACTAGTATCCAACCAACCTAAGTTTTCTATGCCGCTTATTCGGATATCCCATAAAAGTAGCATTTGCAGCATTGTTTTGATGCTCGCCTCATACCTTGTAAAGGCGCAGCAAGATGCCCAGTACACGCAGTACATGTACAATATGCCGAGCATCAATCCCAGTTATTCGGGGTCTAAGGAGAGTTTGAGCATAACGGCGCTATATCGTTCGCAATGGGCCGGCCTTGAAGGGGCGCCAAAGACCCAGACCCTGAGCCTGCATTCCCCGATCGGCTATAGGGGAGTAGGCCTCGGATTCGGTATTCTCAACGAACAGATCGGTCCGACTTCGGAAACCTATTTTGATGTAGATTTTTCTTACACTATTTTCACCTCTAGGGAGGGAAGGCTCAGTTTCGGCCTGAAGGGAAGCGCGCATCTCCTGGATATCCGGTATTCCAAACTAAATCAGGATATCGACAATCCAAATGGTCCCGACCCTCTTTTGCAACAGGATATTGAGAACAGGTTTTCGCCCAATATCGGGGCAGGCGTATATTACTATAACGAGAAATTTTATGCGGGTGTTTCCGTGCCCAGAATTCTGGAAACCACGCATTTCGAGTCCTCTAATATCGCCACGGCAAAAGAACAAATGAACCTGTATCTTACGACGGGCTATGTTTTCGACCTGAACCGAGACCTGAAATTCAAGCCGGCCCTGTTGACCAAGATGGTAAGGGGCGCCCCATTACAGATAGACCTATCCGCCAATTTTATGCTCAACGAAAAGTTTATATTAGGCGCGGCTTATCGCTGGAGTGCAGCTGTAAGCGGTATGTTCGGATTCCTTGTCGATGATGGCTTTATGCTGGGCCTTGCCTATGATCGGGAAACCACCGACCTAGGTGGTACCTCTTTCAACGCCGGATCTTTTGAAGTTTTGTTACGCTACGATTTCAAAAAAGGCAACGGCAGACAGATTCGTTCTCCAAGGTTCTTTTAAGGATGAGGCAAAGACTCCTTCCTTCGGAAAAGGGAGAAGCTGAAAAATTTCCTGCCCTCTTTTCTCCTGAGCAGTCACATTACAAAAAAGCCCACCCTTTTTACAAAATCCTTAACCCTCAAACCGCAGAAAGACCTTATTTTTGCAATATGAAGGAAGAAAATGTAATTCTGGTCGACGAAAACGACAAGCAGATAGGCACTATGCCGAAAATGGAGGCGCACGAAAAAGCCTTGCTACACCGTGCTTTTTCAGTTTTTATCATGAACGATAAAGGCGAAACCATGCTGCAACAACGTGCGGCGGACAAATACCATTCCCCTTTACTATGGACCAATACCTGCTGCAGCCACCAGCGGGTCGGTGAATCGAATATCGAGGCTGGGAAACGAAGGCTACAGGAAGAAATGGGATTTGTGGCCGAACTTGACGAGCTGATCTCGTTTGTTTACAAGGCCCCATTTGACAACGGACTTACCGAACACGAATTCGACCACGTTATGATTGGCAATTTTGACGGAGTGCCGGACATCAATCCCACCGAGGTTGCGGACTGGCAATGGATGAAGCCCGAAGCGGTGCGAAACGATATCGAAAAACATCCGGAGCTATATACGGCCTGGTTCAAAATTATTTTCGAAAGATTTTACGACCATATTTCAAAAAAATCACTCAGTTAAAGTCCCGAGAACGATGAAAGTAAAAGTCAGTAGAAAGGCCCATTTCAATGCCGCCCACCGCCTATACCGTAAAGATTGGAGCGATGATAAGAACAATGCCGTTTTCGGAAAATGCAACAATCCCAATTTTCATGGGCACAACTATGAACTGATTGTAAGCGTTTTTGGCGAAATCGATTCCGAGACAGGTTTTGTTGTGGATATGAAGGTGCTGAAAGACTTGATCAAGGAAAAGGTAGAAGATGCCCTTGACCATAAAAACCTGAACGTCGAAGTGCCGGAGTTTAAAGAACTGAACCCGACAGCCGAAAATATCTCCGTGGTCATTTGGAACAAACTACGGACGCATATCGATGCAAACCACGAACTTGAAGTAAAACTTTATGAAACGCCCCGGAATTTTGTAACGTATTGGGGGTAAAATCCCAAGGTCAAAGCACCAAACACCCCACATCTAAAATCTCACGTCTAAAATCTCACGTCCAACATGTATCCTCTAAAATTCCATCCTATCTTAAAAGAACGCCTTTGGGGCGGCACGAAATTGAAAGATGTATTGAACAAACCCATCGAGAGCGATATCACCGGCGAAAGCTGGGAACTGTCCGGGGTCGAAGGCGATATTTCCGTAGTTTCCAATGGCGAACTTTCGGGTACTTCGCTGCAGCAACTGATTAACAATCGAGGTGAAGAACTATTGGGAAAAAGCGTGGTAGAGCGTTTTGGAAAGGAATTTCCCATCCTGATAAAGTTTATCGATGCCAAGCTAGATCTGTCCGTTCAATTGCATCCGGACGACAAGCTGGCCAGGGAACGTCATAATTCCTTGGGAAAAACGGAGATGTGGTATGTAATGGATGCCGATGAGGGGGCCAATCTTATTGTAGGCTTTATTACTGACCTCACTAAAGAGGAATATGCCGAAAGCCTGAAAAACGACACCCTATTGGATCTGCTGAACTATGAAAAAGTCGGTAGGGGCGATACTTTTTTCATCAATACGGGAAAAGTCCATGCCATCGGAGCGGGTGTGCTTCTGGCCGAAATACAGCAGACCTCCGATGTTACCTATCGTATTTTCGATTTTAACCGTAAGGATAAAAATGGAAACTTGCGAGAACTCCATACCGAACAGGCATTGGATGCCATCGATTATAAAAAGAAGGACGATTTTAAGGTCGCTTACGGTTCCGATACCAACACTGTAAATCGGATGGTGGATTGTCCCTATTTCAAGACGGACTATTTGCACCTGACCGAAAATTGGAAACAGGATGTTTCGAAAAGGAATTCGTTTACCATCTTTATGTGCGTTAGCGGTTCGGCGCGTATAGACAATGAAAATGGTACTGCGGACATAAAAAAGGGGGAAACGGTCTTAGTGCCGGCCATGTCTAAATCCCTATTGATAACCACGGAAAATGCGGAACTGTTAGAGGTGACGATTTGATAATAAATCCCTATTTTTGCAAAAAAATTAATTAACAATGGCAAGTATACGAGAATTAAAGAAAGACATCAATAACGTAATGGGCGATATTATAGAAGCCGTCTATATTACGGATGCTGCGAATAACAAACAGGATTCCAAAGAAGGGGCCGCGGTCATCGATGAGGCCATAGCCACTTTTGACGGACTGATCGCCGAGGTAAACAAAAAGGATGTCGACAATAGAAGCAAACATCTTAAAGGCGTTCGCCAAGAACTGGAAAAGAAAGCCGAAGGTCTTGTGGAAAAGGTGAACAAATTAGGTTAAGAATACCCCTATTGACTTGTAAAAAAATCCCGTGAAACGGGATTTTTTTGGTTCACGATGTAAGAGATTTTTATTCCATCTTTCTATTACCTTTGTCTCAATGCGACGATTCCTTCCATTCTTGCAATGGTTGCCGACCTATACTAAAAGGTGGTTCGCCAAAGATATGGTGGCCGGTCTGACCGTCGGCATACTGCTGGTGCCTCAGGGCATGGCCTATGCTATGATTGCGGGCATGCCGCCCGTTTACGGCCTGTATGCCGCTCTGGTACCCATTTTGATCTATGCTTTTCTTGGTACTTCCCGACAGTTGGCTGTAGGGCCGGTAGCGATGGATTCTTTGTTGGTCGCCGCCGGATTGGGCACTTTGGCCTTAACGGGAGTGGAAAATTACATTGCCATGGCGCTTTTACTGGCCTTTATGGTCGGGGTCATTCAATTTGCCCTCGGGCTTTTTCGAATGGGCTTTTTGGTCCGTTTTATCTCCAGACCGGTAATCAGTGGGTTTACCTCAGCCGCTGCGGTGATAATAATTTTCAGCCAATTGAAGCACTTTTTGGGGGTAAATATTCCACAGAGCAACCAGTTCCATAAATCCGTGGCCAATGTGGTGCTTGCACTGCCCGAAACCAACGTATACGCCATGATAATTGGCATCTTGGGCATTGTAACGATTTTAGTTTTAAAAAGGTGGAACAGGAAGATTCCCGCCATTCTAGTGGTGGTGGTCTGCGCCATTCTGACGGTCTATACCTTGTCTCTCGAAAAACATGGGGTACATATCGTCGGTGACGTACCCGGCGGTCTGCCCAGTTTCGGTCTTCCCGAATTCAGTTGGCCCAAGGTAAGGGGCCTTTTTTCCATGGCCATTGCCCTCGCCCTTATCGGATACACCGAGGCCATCGGTATCGGCAAGGCCTTGGAGGAAAAAGACGACCAGGAGACTATCGATCCCAATAAGGAACTGCTAGCCCTTGGGTCGGCCAATATACTGGGCTCATTTTTCCAGTCGTACATCGCCTCTGCCAGTTTTTCACGGTCGGCGATAAATAAGGATTCCGGTGCAAAAACCCCTATAGCATCCTTGGTAAGTATGGCCCTTGTAGCCCTCACCCTGCTGTTCTTGACGGGGTGGTTCCATTACCTGCCCAATGCGGCCCTGGCGAGTATCATCATGATCTCGGTACTAGGGTTGATCGATCTGGCCTATCCAAAAACCTTGTGGAAATACCGTAAGGACGAGTTCGCCGTGCTCTTGGTCACCTTTTTTTTCACTTTGTCCGCCGGTCTTCCCGAAGGTATATTATTGGGCGTGCTGCTCTCCCTATTGGTCATGTTGTACAGGACCTCGAAACCCCATTTTGCGGTTCTGGGCCAGATAAAGGGTTCGGAATACTACAGGAATGTCGATAGGTTCGGGGGCGATATCGAGTTCAGGCCCGATCTGCTGGTGCTCCGTTTCGATTCCCAATTGTATTTTGGGAACAAAGACTATTTTAAAAAACAGCTCTTCCGCTACATCGATGCCAAAGGGTCTGGCCTAAAGGGAATCGTTCTTAACGCAGAGCCTATCAACTACATCGATTCTACCGCGGTGGAAATGTTGGCCAATGCCATACGGGAAATCCATGAGCGTGATATCAAATTCTATATCGCCAGTGCCATAGGCCCAACAAGGGACATTATTTTCAACAGCCGTATTATACAAGAACTGACCAGCGAACACCTTTTCGGACGTACTAAAGAAGCCGTAGACTTTTTCGACAATCCCGATTCCCTCACCAAGGTAGGGGATTGGGTGGCGCATGAAAGCCGGTATGTTGATGATTGATCGGGCTTTTCTATCTTCCATCCTAAAAATTCTATATACTGAAACCCTAAATTATAACAATTATTTTTACAAATATTTCAGTACTTTTAACATTTCTTTACGAATTTCTTAAATGTTAAAAATATAACAATTATTGTACTGAAAATTAAATTATTTTAACTATCTTTAACAAGAATCGCATTACGACATTCAAAAAATAGATTTTTGTAGGATTTCCCATTTTGAATATCGTATGTAAAGGTTGCGAAATGCCCATTCCCCGTTTTCAATACCTAAAAATGTTAATTAATGTCCGACGATTTTATCCCCAAAGATTGCTTGACCTCGATTACTTACGATTATGGATTTTTTATGGATATACTCGGGTCTGGTCGCTGCCATATTAATGGTTTGGCTTTTCTTTGTTATCCGGATGTTTAAAGAATTGAAAAAATAGGAGTCCTAATTCCCTAGACTACATTTCACTTATTCCCGTCGATATTCTACAACTGATTTTCTTCCAAGAGCCTTTCATGCAACGTCATAATTTTGTTATGTGGATTCCTATTGAGGTATGATTTGATAATACTCTCGGTTTCCACGTTGTTTTTTTGGGGAACGACGAATGCTTCCAAATCCGCATACGAATTTAATCCTGTTTCCTTTTCTATAAATCCATAGCCTGAATAAACATTGTTGCGCACTAGAATAAAGGCTTCTTCGTCGATGTGCCTTCCTTTTTCCTTGATAATAAAATCCTCTTTTTCCGAACCCATATAGTCGATAGCCAAAGCTACTTTTGCATTGTAATCCGAAATGGGTTCCGAATCCCTACAAATTCCTGCGCAACTGTCGACCCTAAAATGGGAACAAGTCTGGACATTTTCTTGCAAATGACAATATTTGGGGCAGAGTCCGAACGTGCCGCAGATCTGTTCGAGATACAGCCGGCAATCCGTCGGATTATAAAAGGTGACAAGTGCATCGGGCGCCATTTTCAGCTTGTTGAAAGCCAAGTGCAGTATGCCGCTACGGTCTTCGTACGCAAAAATGCCATAGGGCTGTATCCTCTTTTTCTGTGCCCGATTGTAGGCGGGATAATGGTGTTTGATGGCCGCGGATTCCATTAATAGCGCCATAAGTTCGCTGCCGGAAAGTTCAAATGCGATATCCGCCGTTTCCGCGCAGAGGAGGACTTCCTTCGTCGATTTGTCATAAAAATGGCCGAGTACCCGTTTTTTTAGATTGATGGCCTTGCCGACGTAGATGATTTTTCCCTTGGCATCCTTGAAATAATAAACGCCGGCAGTTGCCGGTATTTTCTCAAAAGCTTCCCGAGGAAGTGATGCAGGCAAGGTCGCTTCCTGAGATCTTGCGTTCAAAAAGGTTTTAAATACTTTATCGGCACCGTCCGTTCGTATTAATTTACCGAAGAGTAGGGTAGTGGCATGGGCATCGCCGCGGGCCCTGTGCCGGTCGGTCAACGGAATCCCCAAAGCGGAACAGAGTTTGCCCAAACTATAGGAATGGTAACCGGGTATCAATTTCCGGGACAAGCGTACCGTACAGAGTTTTTTTCGGATGAAATCCCGCCCGATGTTCCGAAGTTCGTTTTTGATAATGTTATAATCGAAATTCACACTATGTGCGACGAAAATGGTTCCCTCGGTAATTTTTAGGATGGTATCCGCAATCTCCGCTATGGTCGGCGCATTGCGCACCGTGTCGTTATCAATGCCCGTAAGCCGTGTGATAAAATAGGGAATCTCACATTCCGGGTCGACCAATGAAGTGAACTCGTCGACAATGTCATGACCATCATATTTGAAGATGGAAATCTCCGTAATCTTATTCCCCTTGATACTATTTCCGGTGGTTTCTATGTCTACGATGCAGTACAAATGGTTTCTTTTGGAAGTGGGATAAAGGTACGGGAATTTTAAATGAAGGATAAATACAATCTCGCTTTTAGGATTATAAAAGGATTATGTATTTTTAGCGGTCCACATCAATAAACGACCGACTATGCCCGTACGTTTCCTTACACTTTCCATCGTGTTTGTTGTTCTTTGGATGTTTACCTCCTGTGAATCCGAAGAATTGCAGGAACAGCCGCCGAATATCGTGTTATTTCTGGTCGATGATATGGGATGGCAAGATACCTCGGTCGCTTTTTGGACGGAGCGGACTCCGTTCAACGACCGCTACCATACCCCGAATATGGAACGCCTTGCCAAACAGGGAATGAAATTTACCCAAGCCTACGCCACCCAAGTCTGCTCGCCCTCGCGGGTCAGCTTGATGACAGGTATGAACGCCGCTCGGCATCGGGTCACGAACTGGACCTTGGTGAAGGATAGCCTTCAGCCCATGGAAAAAAATCACGACTCGCTCGAGTTCCCCATGTGGAATGTGAACGGAATGAGTCCCTTTGCCGGTGATTCCCTTGCGGTGCATGCCATGCCCTTGCCCCAGGCGCTGCACGATATGGGCTACTATACCGTGCATTCCGGTAAGGCGCATTTGGGGGCCATCGGTACACCGGGGGCAGACCCTGTGAACCTTGGTTTTGAGGTGAACATTGCGGGACATGCCGCCGGGGCGCCCGCCAGCTATCTGGGTACGGATAATTTTGGAAACGGACAAACGGAAAACCAATTTGCGGGCATTCCTGGATTGGAAAAATACTATGGAAAGGACATTTTTTTGACCGAGGCCATAACTCAAGAAGCTTTGGCTGCATTGGATTCCGTCGTGACCACGGCCCAGCCCTTTTTTCTGTACATGTCTCACTATGCGGTTCATACACCGATCATGGCCGACGACAGATTCGTACAGAAATACTATGAAAAAGGCCTGGATTCCGTCGAAGCCAAATACGCTTCGCTGGTCGAGGGTATGGACAAAAGTCTTGGCGATATCATAGATTATATCGAGGAAAAGGATATCGCCGACAACACCATCATCCTTTTTATGTCCGACAACGGGGGACTGAGTGCGCATGGCAGGGGCGGGGAGCCCAACACCCACAACAAACCTTTGGCCAGTGGTAAGGGTTCCATATATGAAGGCGGCATTCGCGAGCCGATGCTGGTCAAATGGCCGGATAGAACCGAACCGGGATCCACCTCAAACTACCCACTGATTATTGAGGATTTTTATCCCACTATCTTGGAAATGGCGGGCATCGATAGTTTGCAGAGTATCCAAAAAATCGATGGACAAAGTTTTACGGCCGCCTTGACGGGCAAGAAAGAATATGCGGGCGGTCGTTCTCTGTTTTGGCACTATCCCAACGAATGGGGCGTCGATGGCCCGGGAATCGGCGCGGCCAGCGCAGTGCGAAAAGGCGATTGGAAATTCATCTATTTTCACGCCAGTCGTAAAATGGAACTCTATAACCTAAGGGACGATATCGGGGAGACGACCAATCTATTTGAAGATAATCCCGAAAAGGCAAAGGAACTGGCCGAAATATTGTCCAAACATCTTAAGGATGTCGGTGCGCAAATGCCGATCGATAAGTTAACCGGTGAAAAAGTGGAGTATCCTATTGAGATTATGGAGGCCAATGGCGAGTGAGTGGTGTGAAGGGTGAAAACTTGCGGTTCCGACTTGAATCAATCTCTATCCCAATACAGCGCAAAACCCTTTTACAATATCCCTAATTTTACAAAAAAAGAACCATGCCCATCATAGGAAACATCATCAAAGGTTTTATCGAGGTCCGTGACAAACTTGCCGAAGATAAAAACCATGTGGAGGAACAACGGGAAGTCCTAAAACGATTATTGAAAACGGCCAAGGATACCGCCTTTGGCAAACACTACAAATTCGCCGAAATTCTGGCATCCGAACAGTTCGTGACGACCTTTGCCGACACGATTCCCTATCACGATTATAACAAAATCGATGCAGCCTGGTGGCAAAAACTGCACGATGGCGAAGAAGATGTCACCTGGCCGGGCGTTCCGGATTATTTTGCGTTGAGTTCGGGTACCACGGGAACGACGAGTAAGCGCATTCCGGTAACCGATGAAATGATTTCTTCCATTCGCAATGCGGGAATTCAACAGGTATATGCCTTGAGCAATTTCGACCTGCCCTCCGATTTTTTTGAAAAGGGCATTCTGATGCTGGGCAGTTCTACCGATCTAGAGGAGGTCGACAGCCATAAAGAAGGGGAGATAAGCGGTATCAGTGCCAGCAATATCCCCACATGGTTTAGGGGCTATTACAAACCCGGCCAAGACATATCGGCGATGGAAGATTGGGACGAAAAGGTGCAGAAAATAGCCGAAGAAGCTCCGAATTGGGATATCGG